>REDX01000085.1 GCA_007695355.1 Planctomycetota bacterium | reverse complement strand
AAGGGGGCCTTAAGCACTAATAGACATCATCGCCGACTGGAGTGAGACGGGGGAGTTCGGGGCGGGGGGCTTGGTGCTGGGGGGGGTGGATGAGGTGGCTTATGTGGGCTTTGGTGGCGAGGAAGGCGGGGCTGAGGAATTGTTCGGGGCCGCGGGGATGGGGCAGGGGGACGTCAACGACTTCGCGCACGCGGCCGGGATGGGCGTCGAGGACGAGTATGCGATCGGCGAGGTAGCAGGCTTCGTCGAGGTCGTGGGTAATAAAGCAGATGGTAACATTCACCCGCTCCCAAATATCGAGCAGATGTCGCTGCATATTGGCCCGGGTTTGCGCGTCTAAGGCGCCGAAGGGTTCGTCCATGAGGAGAATGCGCGGGCGATTTGCCAGGGCGCGGGCGATGGCAACGCGCTGTTTCATGCCGCCGGAGAGTTGGTGCGGGTAGTGATCGGCAAAGCGTTCGAGGCCAACCATGGTCATCCATTGTTCGACTTCGCTTTCCACCGCATGGCCGCGGCGCCCGGCCATGCGCGGGCCAAAGGCGATATTGTCGCGCACGCTCAACCAGGGAAAGAGGGTGTAGCCTTGGAATACCATGCCGCGATCTGGCCCGGGGCCGCGCACCGGTTTGCCATCGATAAGGACCTCGCCTTCGCTCATGGTTTCCAGCCCAGCGAGGATGCGGATGAGGGTGGATTTTCCGCAGCCCGAAGGCCCGATGACGCAGAGAAATTCCCGGCGGTGGATTTGCAGGGAGATATGATCGAGGGCGCGCACGCCACCGCCGCCGGGGGTGGCAAAGGTTTTGCCGAGTCCGCGCACCTCCATAACCACCGGTCGCTGGTCGATGCGCTGCATGCGTGCGCGGATGATCTCGTCGTTTTGGAAGTGCGCGAGAGGGGGGAGTTCGACGCTCATGGTTCAGCCATCCTCCTGCAGGGCTTGACGCCGCTGGCGCAGTTCGCGGCGTCCCCAGGCCACCAGCAGCACCGGCGCGGCGGGGACGGTAAAGAGGATACGGGCAAACAGTCCGGGTTGCCGTTCACCGGCGTAGGGGAAGAGATAAGGACGGCAGAAAGCCAGTAATTGATCGGTGGTAAAGCCAACCACGCCGATGAGGAGAATCACCGGATAGACGCGGTCGAAATTGCGGCGGGTGCCCTGGGTATCGATGAAATCAGTCAGGCCGGTTTTGACTCCTACCAGTTCGGCGATAACCAGCCAAGTCCAGGCCCAGCCGAGGAGAATGCGCAGGTCGTTATATAAATTGGGGAGAATTCCGGGGATAATCACCCGCCCGAGGAGTTGGGTATTGCTGGCGCCTAGGGTTTGCGCTGCTTCCAGCAATGAACGATCGACCTGGCGGGTGGTTTTCGCCACCATGAGAATCATTTGGAAAAAGGTCCCGAGGAAAACCATCGCGATCTTCGGGGCATCGCCGGCAGCGAAAATCGCCACCAGCAAGGTGGAAAAGACCGGCGCTGGTAGATAACGGAAAAAATCGGTGAAGGGTTCGATCAGGCGCGAGCAGGCGGGAAAGGTGCCAGCCAATACCCCCAGCGGCACGCCGATGGCGGCGGCGATAAAAAATCCCCCAAAGACAATGGTGAGGGAGTGTCCAAGGCGGGCCCACATGGTGGGCTGGCTGCCCGCTGGCGGTTCGGTGAAGATGCGCCAGCCGGCGCGCACGACTTCATGGGGGGCTGGTAAATAAATGGGATTCGCCGGCGAGCCTTGGGGAATGAGGCGTAGCAGGGGCTGCTCGGGCAATCGGCCGCGTTGGTATTCCGGACCAAACGGTGCCAGAAGCTGCCAATTATGACGAATGATATCAAGATTTTCGGAGCTTAAACGTGTGGCTGGAATGCGGCCCTCGGCGACGGCACCCCAGAGTTGGAAAAGCGCGGCGTCATCGCGTTGGGTTTCGCGGGTGAGGTGGCCCTGTTCACGTCCCCAGAAACCGAGATGGCGTAATACCAGGAGTTGATCTCGGTTGCTGACGCTGAGGGGTTCTTGGGTTTCGCCGATTAATCGCTGGTTAAAGGCGATGACACCCTCGCGATAGGTGGGAAAAAAGCTGGCGCTTATGCGATCACCGGCGGTAAAAACGGTTTGCACCCCTTCCCGGTCGCCGGCGATCAAGAGTTTAACATCGGGATGCCAGGTGAAAGGCGGCACATAGGACACCAGGCACCAAAGGCCAAGCGGCAGCAAAAAGCTGCAGGCAGTAAGCAGGGTGCTCACGCCGCTGGGTAAGTCACCGCGGATGGAAAACCAAGAACGCATGGGGCCGCCGGGTTAATGGTGGATGCAGCGTTGCCGCAGCCCGGCTGGGCTGCGGCCTGTTTACGACTTCGCTATTGCCTGCTTGCTGCGTAGGCTTTGGTTAGCCCGGGGTAAAAATAACGCTCAATCTCCAGTGGCTCTTCGTAAACCTCATGGGCGACATTAAAGGCGTCCACGATGCGCGAAGAGCCGAAGATGCTATCCAGGCCGTCACCGTCCTCCCAGACCTTAAGGGCTTCTTCCAGGCTCAGAATATGGGTGCCACGAAAGAAGGGCTCGTATTCCTCGGGGGTGATCTGGACGCGGGCCGAGAGAATGGCCAGGGCCTCGTCGAGGTTGTCTTCATCGGCCAAATAGGCGACGATGCGGTACCATACCCCCACCACTTTCAGCCAATCATCGCGGCGGCTTTCAAGGCTTTCGGGAGACACGGAGAGCACGTCGTAAATAATGCCGGGGATGTCGGCGGAGGTAAAGATGGCGCTGGAGCCATTGGCGGCGCGCAGGGCCTGGCCGCTATTGGGCTGCCAGGCGGCAATGGCTTCTACCGCACCGGCGGCGAGCACCTGGGGGGTTTCTTCGGTGGGGGTATTTACCCAGGTGACATCGGCGGCGCTCAATCCGGCGCTTTCCAAGGCCTTAAGGGCCAGAAGGTGGCCGACGAAGCCTTCTTCGACGCCAATGCGCTTGCCTTTGAGCTCGGCAACGCTGCCGATGCCGGCGGCGGCCACCAGCATATCGTTGCCATTCGAGTAGTCGTTAATCAGAATCGCCACCGATGGCTTGCCGGTGGCGCCGGTGACCAGGGCATCGCCATTGGTCATACATACGGCGTCCACCTCGCCGGCAACATAGGCATCCATGGAGGCGACATAGTCGAACCACATAAACTGGACATTTACTCCGGCTTCGGCGAACCAACCCTTTTGGATGGCGATTTCCCAGGCGACCCAGCCTGGCCAGTCGGAGTAGGCGATTTTCAGGGGGCTCTCTTCGGCCTGGGCACGGGGGGCCAGGGCGAGGGCGCTCAAGACGAGCAGGCAGGTGGTGAGGGCGGCGAGGCGATGCATGGCAGTCTCCAGCGAAGGCGGGCGCGGACGCCCTGGTTTTGCGCGGATCGCCCGCTAGATGGGCGAATGCTATATGAATGAACAGGCCTTTGGCGCCAAAGAGGGGCCGAGAGGCAGGCCGAGGGGTTATGGCACAGGGAGTGCCAAGCAGTGAGGCCTATCGTCCATGTGATATCACGATATCAAAATATGTTTATGTATAATCAGTGGACAGTGACTCTGGGGCCCTAGTCTGCCGCCATGAACAGCCCTGGCTCCAGTCCCGAACGCGCCCAGGTGGGTATCCGCTTGGAGAAACGTCTCACCAAGGTGCTTAAGGGCCTCGCCGAATACCTGGACGTCAGCCTGAATGTACTGGTGGAAAGTATCCTCCTGCATGCGGTGGCGGCCGACGATCAGGTGATGCCGCCGCCCTGGCGCAATCGCAAAAGTCGCATGGTCTGCGCTAACCTCATGGAGGTCTACGGCCTGGTGGGCGATGAGCTGGCGGACCTTGCCCTTCTCGGTATCGAGGTGGACCGTGATTCGCCCCGCGGCCAATTGCTTTTGGCCCTGCGTCAGGGCCGCGACGATGCCGCCCTCGCTATTCTGGAGGCCCAGCCCGAGCTCAAAGATGCCTGCGATGCCCAGGGGTTTCCGGTGATTATTTCTGCTGCCCGCCTGGATTCCCTACCCCTTTTGGACTGGTGTCTGGGCCACGGTGTCGATGCCGAAACCAAGGACGAGGTGTACGAAGACAGTGCCGTTGGCTGGGCCGTCTTTTACGGCAATGAACGCAGCGTGCGCCACCTCATTGCCCGCGGCGTCTATCTGTCCAACCGCGATAACGAAGGGTTTACCCCCCTCGCCAATGCCCGCCGCGGCGCTGCCGGCCAGCTCGCCAAATTCGGAGTTCGCGCACCGTCCAGCGCCTTTGCTCCGATTATTGCCGTTTTGCAAGAGCACGGGGCTGAGGATTAACTATTTCAATAGTAATTTTGATTGACCTTTGCGCTCCAAAAACATCCCTGCTGAGGAGCGGCACGACGGTCTAGGCGGCAATCTGCTATGTAGTTAGCTATCCGGTAATAATTGCACCCGGTAACGCGCCGCATCGGCCAGCCATTGGGCATGGCTGTGGGCGCAGCGCTGCCAAGCGGCCCCGTCACTTTTGCCGAGTTTGGGGATAATGTGCAGTTCACTGCGGTTAGGGCCGCCGCCGAGATCGGCACAGTGTTCAACCATGGCTGCCAATTCGCTGCAGCCGCGGCGCAAAAGGTCGCGGTCGGCGAGCAGGAGTTGATCGGCGCGGCTGGGTTGGAAGTCCTGGATATCGGCTTCGGCAAAGTGACGATCCTGCCACTCGGCGAGGAGAACGAGGTGATCGGCGAGGCGGCGGATGGCGCCAGCCGGGCGTTCGCGCTTGCTGCTTTCTGGGCAGAGGGGGAGATCGTCAACGGCTTTAGCAAGGGCATTTTGGTATTCGTTGACGATATCTTCGCAGAGGGGCAGTAATCGTTCGCAGTAGCTTTTACCCCGACGCGAGCGAGCGAGGCTGAGAAGGTCGCCGGCAAGCAGCAGAGGGAGGCTGGCAAGGCCGGCGGTGGTCGCCATATTGACGGTAAGAGACATGGTGACGCGGTCCCCAGCTTTATCCCGGCAGTCGGCGACGAGGCGCACCATTTCCTGCATGGCAGGGCGCAATTTATTCAGGCGTTTGGCAAAGCCGCCCAATCCTTCGATCCAGCGTACGCGCTTGGCAAAGCGTTCGACATCTTGGGCGGCGTCGCGGCAGGCGGCTAGCATGCCGGGCAGGGTGCGCAGTTGGTAGGGGCTTTTGCCCAGGAAGCGCGGCCGGTAGCGCTTGGGGTCTGGGCCCAGGGGCAGGATGCGGCGCAGGTCCTGCAGGCAGTGCACCGTATTATCGAGACTGCGGTCGAGCAGGCGCAGGGTTTCGGTGATGGTTGCTTGGGAGGCGATAATCACCCGCTCAAGGTCGCGGATACCCTCTAGCAAATCTTGGGCATCGTCGCCCCGTTCGATGCGGGCGAAGGCTTCACGGTAGGCACCAAGGCGCTGATCTTCATCGCCTAGGCTCTGTAGGCGCTGCACTTCGCCCTGCAGCTCGCCAAGCTGATGGCGCAGCCGCGCCAATTCGCTGTGGTGAGTGGCAAGCGCATCTTCAGCCGCCCGGGCCCGTTCGACGAGGGCCTGTCGACCATCGAGCATGCTCCACAGGCCCTCTACAATGAGGGCATCATCGCCGAGCTGTTCGAGGCGCTGGGGCCGATTGCCGCTTACCACATCCTGCAGCGCCACCATCAACAGAGCCAGATGGCGGCGGTGATGCTCGGCCTGGAGATTGGTTTGATTGAGGATGACGCGGTAGCGCTTCACTAGCTGGCCGAGGAGGCGGTGCGCCGGATCGCCCTCGCTCATGCTTTCGCCCATTTCTTCCAGCGCCGCGGCGAGCAGCTTGGTGAGGCGCTGATGATCATCGCTATCCAAGGCATGGATCACCGTGGTGCTGCGCCGCTGGCGCTGTCGCGAGCTGAGATCTTCCAGCAGTTCGATGGCCAAGCGCAGGGGGGGGCAGCTGCCGCCACCAAGGGAATGTACCGCCGCCTGCAGGTGATCGTCCGCGCTGGCTCCCTGCTGTTGCCAGAGGGCCAGGGCGGCTTCGCAGAGTTTGCGCACCAGGGGATCAGGGGTGGCGAGAAGGGCGGCGGCGGCCTGCACATCATCGCCGCCATAGCCGCGGGCACGGGCGGCGGCAAGGACGGCGCTGGCTAGGCGTTCGTAGATGCGCAGCACGGCGTCGTGGGCCAGGGGTGGGGGGACCGCTTCCATGGAGCTATTCAAGCAAGCGCGCAGCCTTGCGCCACTGCGGATTGCGGCTTGAGGTCCTTGGCCATAGTGCACACCCGAGGAGAGCCATATGCGGGTATGTGCCATTGAGATGCCGGGGGGCGTGGCCGGTGACATGCTCTTGGCGGCGCTGATCGACTGCGGTGCTGACCAAGGGCGCATCCAGGCCGGCCTCGATGCCCTGGGCCTGGGCCCCTTGCCCCTCTCTACCTCGACGGTGCAGGTATCTTCCCTGCGCGCCCTGCGCCTGCAGGTGGCGGTAGAGCAGGAAGCCCGTTGGCAGCAGGACGACTATAATCACGGCCACCATAACCACGATCACCACCATAACCACGATCACCACCATAACCACGATCACCACCATGACCACGGTCACCACCATGACCACGGCCAGGTCCATCGGCCCTATGCCCAGATCCGCGATCTCCTGGCCAGCGCCGCCCTGCCCGAGCGGGTGCGCGGACGCGCCCAGGCGGTCTTCGCCCTCCTCGCCGCGGCGGAGGGGGCGGTGCACGGCATTGATCCTGAGGCGGTGATTTTTCACGAGGTGGGGGGCCTGGACGCCATTGCTGACGTGGTGGGCGTCTGTCTGGCCCTGGAAGACCTGGGGATAGAGCAGGTGGTCTGCGGCCCGCTGCTGCTGGGCTCCGGCCACGTCCACTGCGCTCATGGCCGCATGCCAGTGCCGGTGCCGGCGGTGCAGCGCATGCTGGAAATCCATCAGCCACCCACGCGCCGCCTGGATTTTGACAGCGGCGAAGTTACCACGCCCACCGGCTGCGCCCTGGTGTTGGGTTTAAGCGAGGCCTACCGCATTCCCCCTGGTCGGGTGCTGGCAAGCGGTTATGGCGCCGGCCATAAGCGGATTCCGGGGCTCACCAATGTGCTGCGGGTCAGCCTCATCGACAGCCAGATGGCCGCGGATAATCCCTGGCAGGGGGAGATTGAAGAGCTGCGCACGGTTATCGATGACGCCAGCCCGGAAGCCCTGGCCGCCCTGCGCGATAACCTATTGCAGACCGGTGCCAAGGATGCTTGGCTGCAGCCGGTGGCGATGAAAAAGGGTCGTTTGGGCAGCGAATTGGTGGTCCTCGCCGATCCCGGTCAGGTGGATGTTCTGGCCCGTATGGTGCTGCAACAGAGCAGCGCCATTGGCCTGCGTCGCAGCCGCTGGCAGCGCTGGGAACTTCCGCGTCGCATGTGTAGCGTGCGCGTCCACGGCCTCGATATTCCCTGCAAGGTGGTCACCCTGCCCGATGGCAGCCAGCGCGCCAAGGCCGAGCACGATGCCCTGCTGGCCGCTGTCGCCAGGAGCGGCCGCAGCCTCCCTGAATTAAAGGTGGCCGCCGAGGCTTTGGCGATTGAGAATGGAGTTCGGGGGCAGCTAGAAAAGCAGTAGCCAGCGGGGAGAGACGGCGCAAGCTACGCCACCATGAAGGTGCAACCAACCACCAGTCTTCCCGCTGACACCATGGTCGGCAGCTATCGCCTCCTGGGCCAGATTGGCCGCGGTGGCATGGGAACGGTCTATCGCGCCGAGCAGGTGAGTCTGCAACGTGAGGTGGCGGTAAAAATCCTTCATCCCAAGCGCATGGTTGATCCCCGGGCGGTGGACAGTTTTCTACGCGAGGCGCAAATCGCTGCAGCCCTCAGTCACCACCATTTGGTGCCCGTTTATGACGTTGGTTTTGATGAGATCCTGGGGGTCCATTACTATGCTATGAAATACGTCTCTGGGCGCACCCTCAGCACGGTGGTGGCACAAGAAGGCCCAATATCCCTAGATAACGCCATTATTCTCATGGAGCAGGTTGGCGCGGCCCTGGGCCACGCCCACAATCAGGGCATTGTCCACCGCGATCTCAAGCCGGGCAATATTATCCTCAGCGACAGCGGCCAGGCCATCGTCACCGATCTCGGCTTGGCCATGGACCGCTTGGCCGATCAGACTTCTGCCTCAAAGCGGATATTAAAGCTGGTGGGCACCGCCGAATACGCCGCGCCAGAGCAGCTGCGCAATCCCGACCGCGCTACCGCCGCTGCCGATGTTTGGGCCATGGGTGCGACGCTTTATTATCTACTTACCGGTTCTGAGCCATTTAATGGGGAAACGCTTTTGGACTTGGTGGTCGCTGTCGCCACCGAAGAGCCGCCGCTCATGGCTGGCCTGCCCGCCGAAGCGCAGCGCCTCCTGGCCCACTTTATGGCCAAGGATCCCGCCCGCCGTCCGCCCAATGGCCATGCTGCCCAGGGAATTTTAGAAACCCTGCGCCGCCCCGCCCAGAATGCTGGAGCCCTCTCCATTCAGCGCCGTCGCCCAGTGAATGTCGCCCGCGCGACCGTAGCCCGCCGCCGCCGCCGTTAGATCTTGGAGCCATGGCTGGGCCGTCTCTGGTGCCAGTGTCCCTGCGGCGATGGGCGATTACGCCTGCAAGCGGAGCTGATCCAGGGTTAAAAGCTGCCGGTAAAGCAGGTCAACCTGGGGCATATCGCCGCCGGCTGCGCGCACCGCGCGCAGGGGATTGCCAAACATGTGCTCGACTTCCATCGCCCGTTGGCAGCGGCGATCAAGGAGCATGCTGGGGCAGTAAGGACCCATATCATCGGTGCTCGCTATCATGGCGGCGCGCATCGCATCGCTGAGATGGCGCCCGCACTTCGCGGCCCCAGCCTGCACCTCCTGCATAATTGCTTCCACCAATGCCCGTCCCGGCTGCTGTCGCGACAGTTGGGCGGTGTCCACATCCATCACCGTACACAGACCATTGTAGGGAATATTCCACAGCAGTTTGCGCCAGCGCGCCAAGACCAGATCGGCGCTGAGTTCGATTTCCACTCCACCATCGGCAAAGGCCTGGGCGCAGGCCTGGAGAGCAGTATCGGGTTCGCGGCTGCCACCATTGGCGCAGTAGTGCCCAAAGGCCACCTTACCGTGGGCAAGGTGCTCGACCTCGGCCGGAGCCACTTTATTGGCGCAGAGAAAGCACAGCCCGCCCCATACCCGCTCATTGCCCACTACCGCCGCCGCCTCGGCCTCAACCCCAAGGCCGTTCTGCAGCACCAGGACATGACCGTTGGCTGCCAGGGCTGGCGGCAGCAGCTGCGCTAGCAGGTGATTCTCCACCGTCTTAGTGGCCAGGATCACCACCTCGCTTGCCGGCAGGTCGGTGGCCCGGGCATGCACCCGCTCACCGGGAATCCGCAGCTCACCCAGGGGGGAGCGGCAGAGAAAACCCTGCTCTCGCCCGATCGCCGCATCGGAGCGGGCCAAGAGGTGCACCTCATGGCCGGCTGCCTGCAGGCGGGACCCATAGAAGGTGCCCAGGGCACCGGCACCAATAATTGCTATGCGCATGGCCGTTGATGCTGGGCCCAGCAGCGCCTGTCAAGGCTTCGGCAGCTGAGGGCTGCAGCATCCGCCGCTGCTTGTGCGCCCCGACCAGCCCCAACCATGTCAGCCATGACAATCATCGGCACCCCCTTGAGTTCTACCGCCACCCGCGTACTCCTCCTTGGCTCTGGCGAATTGGGCAAGGAGGTGGCCATTGAATGCCAGCGCTTGGGCTGCGAAGTGGTGGCCTGCGATCGCTATGCCGGGGCCCCTGCCATGCAGGTAGCCCATCGCAGCCATGTCCTTGCGATGACCGATGCCGCCGCCCTGCGCGCGATCATTGATGCTGAACAACCGCAGTTCATCATTCCGGAAATAGAGGCCATCGCCACCCAGGTCTTGGCCGATATCGAAGCCGCCGGCACCGCTACCGTGGTGCCCACGGCGCGCGCGGTGCAGCTGACGATGAACCGCGAAGGCATTCGCCGCCTCGCCGCCGAAGAGCTTGGTTTGCCAACCTCTCCCTATCGTTTTGTCAATAGCGCCGAGGCCGCCGCCAGCGCCGCTGCTGAACTGGGCTTCCCCTGCGTGATCAAGCCGGTGATGTCCTCCTCCGGCAAGGGGCAAAGCGTGATTCGCGATGCCGCCGGCGTCGCCGCCGCCTGGCGCTATGCCCAGGAAGGGGGGCGCACCCAAGGCCAGACCACCTGTATTGTCGAAGGCTTTGTCCACTTTGATGCCGAGCTTACCCTGCTCACCATCCGCGCCGTGGACGGGGTCTTCTGCTGTCCGCCCATTGGTCATGTCCAGGTGGACGGCGATTACCGCGAGAGCTGGCAGCCCATGGCCATGGCCGATGCCTTGTGGCAGCGCGCCCAGGAGGTGGCCAAAGCGGTGGTGGAAAATCTCGGCGGTTTTGGCCTCTTTGGGGTGGAACTTTTTCTCTGCGGCGACGAGGTACTGTTTAGCGAAGTGTCGCCCCGTCCCCACGATACCGGGCTGGTTACCCTCAGTAGCCAGGTGAGCAGCGAATTCGCCCTGCATGTGCGCGCCCTGCTTGGCCTGCCGGTGGCCCCGGCCCTCGGACTGCGCCGCCCAGGGGCCAGCGTTGCCCTGCTTGGGGAGGGCAATGGGGTGCCGGTGTTTCATGGCCTGGATCAGGCCCTGGCGGTGCCGGAAAGCCAGATCCGCCTCTTTGGTAAACCCGAATGCCAGGGCCAGCGTCGCCTCGCCGTGGCCCTAGCGTGTGCCGACACCGTCGAAGAAGCTCGCCGCCGTGCCCAGGCCATCGGCCAAGCGCTGCGCATCGAACTGGGTTAAGTGTTGTGGGGTGTTGTCCTGGTCGTCTCTGGCGGGTTTACCAATGTCTAGGGACAGCATTATCAGCGATTTAGTTGACATCCTAGATCGGGATCGGGGGAGGCGCTGATAGATGGCCCTGGCTAATGACTGGACAGAATCGGTGCCGAGGCATCTTTGGGTCTTTGCATCGTGTCGGCTGTATGAGCCCCTCACTTGCTAGGTTTTAGGAAAGCTGTCAACGAAGAGGAAGCCTTTTGGTAAACCATGCTTAAGCCACAAGCGATGCGTTATGTTTGCTGGTTTTTGGCTGGCCATCCCATTTGTGGTAATTAACGGTACCGAAAAGGAAATTCGTCGCTCATGATGCGTTCTCCCTGGGCCTGGATGGTGGTCGGTATTGCGATTATGCTGGTCACCAGTTGGTGGGGGCCGATGGCCCGCGCCTTGGCGTTGTGGTCCGGTGGTGTCGGCGGCGCCAATGTCGAAATCTCGGTCTGGTCTACCTCTTCTGATCCCGAGCGGGATCAGCAGATCGCCCGCGGGTTTTCCGAAGTTTATCCGGATGCCGCCCTTTCCATCCGCTTTCGCGAGTCGAGTACGGTTGGCGAGGCGGTGTATGTTTCCTTCCTGTCCGGCAATCCCCCAGATGTCATGGATATGCCGCTAAATCAGATTGAAGAATCGGTAGCCGCAGGATTAATCCGGCCCCTCGATGATCTGCTTGAACGTGCCCTCGCCGAGGATCCAGAATTTCTCAATCGCCGTCTTGGTCGCGAATTGGAAGTGGTGCGCTTTCGCGCTAATCCTGATCACCCGATTATCCGCGATTGGCATGAGCGAGGGGAAAAATCCCTGGAGGCCGCCCGCTTACTGGCCATGGACGGCCGAGTGGTGGGCTTTGCCCGCCTGGGTTCTGCGGCAACGCTGACGTGGAATCGACGATTGGTGCGCGAAGCCGGGGCCCTCTTTCCGGAACTTCTGAATGAGGATGGTCAACCCCGGGCCCCGCGCACCTGGAAGGAGCTGCGGCACTTTGCCGCCCTGGTAAGCGAATGGTCTCGGCAACGCTTTGGCGCTGAGAATTCAGAGCGCCCCTTCGGTATGGTGGTACAGGGCCAGCGGCCTCGGGATATGTGGCGCGGCATTGGCCCTCTCGCCGCCACCGCTGGCGCTGACGGCTTTGACTACGTCGAGGGCCGTTGGGCCTGGGATCAGCCCGGCATCCTCGGCGCCATGGCTTTGATGATGGTCATCCAAGGCGATGGCTCGGTTCTGCCTGGCACCGCTGGGCGGGATTATGAGCCGCCGCGCACCCTGCTGGCCATGGGCCGGGCGGCTTTCCTGATCGATGGTGCCCATGCCGCCATGCGTGGGGCAATGACGGTCCCCGATCGCATCGCCGATATTGCAGTGGCTCCCATCCCCATGCCCTGGAGCAATGAGAGCGAGCGAGAGGAGCTGCGGGAGTTCCTGGGCTTTGATGTTCCGCAGGGGCGCAATGTTCGTGAAATGGGCACTCGGGTGAGCGTTATCACCACCGGGGCTGCTACGGCAGAGAAGGCCGAGGCAGCTTGGAATTGGATGCACTATGGCATGCGCCGGGAGATTCAGCTTTCCGGCATTGCTACCCATTATGGGCAGCCGTCGAGTCGCGATGTTGCCGAGTGGCTGTGGGAGAGTGAAGATGTCGAGGCCCAGGCCATACGCGAGCGCATGCAGCCCTTTCAGACCGAGGTCTGGCATGCCGTCGATGCTGGTGCCCCTTGGCCCAATAATCCTGGGCATAGTCCGATTGCCGGCATTCCAGAGCCGGCGGCGCAAATCCACGCCGCCTTTCTCCGAGCGGAAGGCCGGACCATGGATGAAGGGCAGCTGCGGGGTGTGATGTCCGACCTCGCCGATGGCCTGCGTCGCTTTACCGAGGCGACTAATCGCGACCTCCAAGAGCGCATCGCCAGCGGCATGGTCGATCCCCAGGCGTACATGATTCCCAACTGGAATCCCGCCCAGCCAGAGCAGGGTTTCGTCTTTCAGAATAGCTTCATTCGTGAAGGCGCTAGCGAACGTATTGCCGATTTGCGCGCAGCCTTACCGGCGGAACTTGCCGAAGCGCCTTGGTTTATTACCCAACACCGCATTTGGTTACAGATGGCCGGCGTCGCTGCCATGCTGGCGCTGATAGCGCTTAGTGTATTGGTCTATTTGCTGGTGCGCCATCTGCGCTTACAGGGGGCCCAGCGTCGCGAGCTGTGGAGTGACTTCCGGCGTCAGCGGGTGCCTTGGTATTTTGTCGCTCCCTTTCTGGTGATGACTGCGGTCTTTGTCCTGTGGCCGGCAGTATCGATGTTTTGGTTGTCCATGTTTTCCGGCACCGGCCAGGGCTCTTTGTCCTATGTTGGTGCCAGCCAATACGCGCGCCTTCTTAGCGATGGCACCTTCTGGGGTGAGGTGGTCCCCAACTCTTTGATCTACATGCTGGTGGTGGCAGGTGGCGAAGTGGTCTTTGGTCTAAGCCTTGCCTTATTACTGAATTTGCCGCTGCGTGCAGGTGGTTTTTATCGCACCTTAATGTTTATTCCGATGGTAACCTCGATGGCCGTGGTCAGCATTATTTTCTTTGGCCTTCTTGCCGGCCCAGAATCTGGGATTAATAAAATGCTCGGCAATATTGGCTTGGGCTTCTTAACCACCACCTCTGAAGGCCTGCCTATCGACTGGCTGCACGATGAGCGCGTGCGTTTTCTCGGGATTCCTGCGCCGCTATGGTCGGTAATGGGGGTTGCGATTTGGAGCGGCTTGGCTCATACCACCATTCTCTGTTTAGCCGGCCTGCAGTCGGTGCCCAAAGATCTCTACGAGGCGGCGAAGGTTGACGGTGCTGGCGCACTTACCCGTTTTTGGAGGATTACGATTCCTGCGATTCTGCCCCTGCTCATTATTATTATTTTCAACAGTTTGGTAGGCGCTGCTCGCCACTTCGGCACCGTATATATTATGACCGGCGGCCATCACGGTACCGAAATTGCATCTACCTATATTTACAAGTGGGGCTTCCAGCGCACTGACAGCCAGGTTCCAGATCTTGGCTATGCCGCCACCCTTGGCGTCGCCTATATGATGCTGCTTCTGGTGATAACGGTATTCAACCTATGGGCGGTGGTGCATCGCTGGCGCCGTCGTCTGGGAGGGGGCAAGTTATGATGCGGCCCCTTCGTTCACTGACCTGGTGCCGCGAGCGTCTTCATCTCCTGTGGTGGCCCCTAGCCCACGTGGTTTTATTACTGGTGGTGACGATTAACGTTTATCCCTTTGTCTGGATGCTATCGACCAGCGTCAAAACCGAGGCCGAAGCCAAGCTGCACCAGGATCGGCTTATACCCGAACGAAAGTGGATGCTTGCCGATGATGTGACGGTGACCCGCAAACGCTTGGATCAGAGCGGCGAAGTGCTGCCACCATCGGCGCGGCGG
>REDX01000074.1 GCA_007695355.1 Planctomycetota bacterium | reverse complement strand
CCAGGAGCCCCTGGCCATTGAGTTGCGTCTGGTGCGCAATCCCGCTGCTGCTGCCGGTGCGGCCTGGGCTGATGCCTCGGCCCCGTGGCGGGCGGGGTTTCGCGCCGCCTTCCTCGACGAAGATATTACGGCAATAATCCGCGATGAGGATGAAGCGCAGATTGCCCTCGGCCGTGCCGCGGGGCGGGCGGCCCGCGAGTTGGATCCCCCGCTGCGCAGTACGCACTTCTTAACCAGCGATGCCTCTGGATTGGCTCGCCTGGCCCTGCCCGCGGCCTTCCACGCTCGGCCCTATCATGCCTTGGTCAGGATCGATCGCGGTGATGTGGCCGTGGCGCGGGAGGTCAGCCATGGCATCGAACGCTCCTGGGCCCTGCGCAGCCTGGCCTGGGCCGACCGGCCCCTGCTGCGGCCGGGCGAAACCCTGCATTGGCGTGCCCTGCTGCGCGAGTTTGACGGCAGTCGCCTGCGCCGCCCAGAGGGCCGCATCGCCGCCGCCATTCGCATCATCGGTTTGGAACAACACATCCTTTGGGAAGAGGACGTAACCATTGCCGACGATGGCAGCCTGCATGGCAGCCTGACTCTGCCCATCAGCCTGCGCCGCTTGGGCCCCAGCATCGTCGGCCTGCGCTTGGGCGAGGGCGCGTGGCAGCATCTGGCCAAGGTGCGCGAATTAGCCCTGCCCGATTTCACCCTTGAGGTGGTGCAAGCGAACGAAGCCCTGCGCAGCGGTGAGGATCAGGTGCTCACCCTCACCCTGCGCGATGCCCATGGCGCTGGCATTGCCGACACCTCCATCACCGCCCAAGTCCTCATCCATCCTTTGGATGGGCCCAGCGTACCGGGACAGCGCCTGAGCGCGCGCACCGATCTGGGCGGCATTGCCCGTCTGCGAGTGCCATCATTGCCTGGTCAGCCAGCGCTGTACCGGGCCACCCTGCAGCTCCAACACGCTGGTCAGGATTACCTACGCCACCTGCATTGGCGGGCCAGTGTTTTCCCCTTTCCCTTGCAGGTGGAATTGCGCGAATCTACCCTGCGCGCTGGGCAGACCCTGCATCTGCGCGGCACCTTTCCCGCCGCCGCCCGTTTGCAGTGGTGGCTGGAAGTGGACGGCCGACGTCTTGGCGAGGTGCACGAATGGCAGGGCGATGACCGCGGCTGGAGCGAAACCCGCCTGCCCCTGACCGATGCCCACGTGGGGGCCACCGCCGTGGTCCTCTCGCATCCGGTCCTCGATGGTCCGCCGGCGCGCCGTGAACTTTCCCTGCGGGTCAACCCAGCACCCAGCAGCCGTGAGCTGCGGGCGGGGGAGCTGCGTCTCGAGCCCTCGGCCACCCGGGTAGACCCCGGACAGGCGTGGAGTGCCACCTTGCGCGGCTTGAGTCCCCAAGCCGCTGGCTTACTGGTGATCGGCGATGATATGCTGCGCCTGGCAGCGGTGGCCAACGGCGATCCTGACCACCGGGGTCACGCCACCTTCCGCAGCGCCATCGACCCCAGCTGGGGCCCGAGTACGCAGCTGCAAGCGGTGAGCTATGTCCCCGGTCGCGGCTTTGTGGAAAGCCCGCGCCAGACCTTGGAAATCCGCCCCATCGACACGCTGTTGCGGGTCACCGTGCAACCCGAACACGCCAGCTACCGCCCCGGCGATGCCCTGCGTGCGCGCATTATGGTTCACGATTGGCAGGGCCATCCCGCCGCTGGGGTGCGCTTGAGCGTGGGCGTGGTCGATCAACGGCTCTACCACCTCGCCGAAGATGAGACCCCGGATTTATGGGAATATTTCCACCATTATCAGCGCCCGTGGCAATTGAGTCTGGGCACCAGCATCAGTCAGCAGGTGCCCCAGGCCCTGCTCTGGCGCGCGGTGATTCAACGCTGGCAGCCCTTGGACGATGGGGCCTTTGGCAATCGGACTGGCGGCGGTAAACGCCGCATCGTCGGTCGTTACGGCGGCAGCCGAGCATCAGAGCGGAGTAGCGTTCTCTTGGAATCCACCACTAGCCCCCTCATCCTATGGCTGGCCGATATCCAAACCGATGCCCAGGGAGTGGCCCAGATTCATTTCCCCCTGCCCAATGAACCGGGTAGTTGGCGCCTCACCGCCCGCGCCAATGACGCCGCGGACCGCCTGCGGGTGGGCGAAGTGCGCCAAGACCTGAGCGCCCAATTGAGCGTGCAGGCCCACCTACGCGGGCCACCGGTGATAACCCCCGGCGAGCAGCTGCCGCTGGAGGTGGAACTGCATAACCGCCAGGATATTCCCACCAAGGTGCGCCTGCACGGCCCCGATGGCCAGACTCAGGAGCTGGAGCTTGCGGCCCATGGGCGCCGGCTGCTGCAGCTTGCGCTGGCGGTGCCAGCCATCGATGCCCAGGCCCCACTGCGCTGGGATGCCGGTCACCTCGGTCAACTGCAGCAGCAACAGCTGCGCCTGGAAAGCGGCCCGAACGGGGCCGAAGTGCAGGAGCTGCGCTTCAGCTATCTCCTGCGTTTACCCGGCATTATCGCCCAGCAGCGGTTGCTGAGCGCCATGCCCGCGGACGCCCACATGCCCATCGCCGAGGCAGCCCAGGCCGCCCATGTGGAACTCCATGCCTTTGCCGACGGCGGCGCCCGGGCCCGCCATTGGCTGAGCCAGCCCACTGCTGCCATGGGTCTGGGGGATGTTGGATTCAAACCGCTGGGCCCAGGAGTGCTGCGGGAAATGCACCTCGCCACCGCCTTCGAACTGGTGCCCAAGCTTTTGGCGCAGCCCAGCCCAGCGCGGCTGGCGGCTGTGGCCCAGGGCTGGCCATCTTTGGAGCGCTTGAATAACGATGCCCTGGCATTGTTGCTGAGCCAAATCGCCCACCAACAGGGCATGCCCATGGCCGCACCCCGTCAGCGCCCCGCGGGCCTGCAGGGTGCGTGGTTGCTGGCCC
>REDX01000018.1 GCA_007695355.1 Planctomycetota bacterium | reverse complement strand
CGGCTGTAGGGGGGTACGGGCCCAGCGAGTCTCCTTGGGAATGCCGCCTCGGAGAGCTGCGCAGTCCAAGGGTAGCGTGGGGTCGCCACCCAGGCTTTGTAACGCTTCGGCAACTTGGGTGAGCATCTGATGCTTGGCTTCTTGAATGGCCTTGCTGATGCGTTTGGCTCGGCGGAAGGCATCATCCACAACGATTCGGCGGTCTACGACCAGGGCGATGCGGCGCGGGGTCTTGCGGTCCTCTGCAGGTAATGCAGCCTCTAAAGCCAAGGCAAAAACGGCAATATCCAGAACGGCGGTTTTGCCACTAGCGGTGGGTAGGGAAATGGCGTGGGTCCAGCCTTCATCCAATACCACCTGTAAGAGGCGTTGTTGCCACGCAAAGGGTGGGTGTCCGTGTATTGTTTGAAAAAACTCGGGAAAATCATTAACGGTGAGGGTGCTCATGGGGTGTCCTCGACAATCTGCTCGCCAGTGAGGCTGCGATAGGGGAGGGGGCGACAGAGGCCGTAGCCCTTGTAGCGCCCTGCGCCTAAGAGTAGGGGGCCACTGACCCGTTGCGGGAATTGGATCAGGGCGTTGCAATGCCAGCTGCGCTGTCCCGAGCCACGAATCAATGGGGGAATATGCCGAGGATGGGGAACGCCCATGAGGGGGCCGGTGCCGGTGAGGCGAATGGCAATGGGGGCGGGGAGTCCTTGGCGCTCACAGGCGATGGCGATTTGCTCAGCCGCCCAGGCATCGTGATCGGCATGACGCCGTGGCGGCATGCGATCCAGGGCGATGGGGCATACGGTGGCCCAGGTGGCACTGGCCTGGGTCCAGGTGTACGGGCGCAGGGCGCGCTTGACCACTTCCTGTTCGTCTAGGCGGATTTCCATGGTGCCAGCTTTACCCAGGGTGAGGACTTGCTTTCCTTCACCAAAGTTAAAGGCCTGAGCGAGACAGGTGAAAATTGCCTGTTCCTCGCTGGGGTCCACATCCCGTGGCAGGGCCAGGGCCAATCCCAAAAGGTGGCCATCGGAAAAGCGATCCCCGATCCCGCCTTCAGAGTCGCCAACTGCTGGCAGGGGCAGCAGGGCCACGTGGCTGCGCTGCATGGGTGTGGTGGTACCCGGTTCGTGGCCACTGAACAAAGACTTTGCTAAGGGGATTTTGTCGGCGGCCTTGATCAAGGTGCCACGCAGTGCCTGGATAAGGGCGGGCGCTTGTACCAGATTAAATCGCTCTCCTCCTACTTGGCGCAAGACGATGAGGCGCTTGTCGAAGGCACCAAATAATACCTTATCTTTTTCTTCGTCTTGCTGTTCATAGCTCTGCCAAGCCGACATTGGTGGCCGTTGATCTTGGGCAAAGGCTGTGCACAGGCGATCTAGGCGACCGGGGCCGGAGACTCGCAGGCGAACATCGCCGTGGCGGTCGCTGGGCATCAGGGTGGCAGCTGGTGGATCATCGCAAATCCACATGCGCACCAACGACGAGCTATGACCGATATTGGTGACTTGCGCGCATATGTCGGCTAAAGTTTGGCGGAAGTCACCGGCATCAGCATCGGGCCAGATGAGGGCGCAGGTTTCTGCTCCCACATTGGTGGCGGGAAAGTAGCGTTCCTTGCGCATGCGCTGCTGTGGCAGCAGTTTGAGTTGCTTCTCGTTGTAGGCACTCCGCGATGGCCCCTCAGTATCGTTGACCGGCACATAGGTTTTCACCACCGCCGCCTCTAGCGCATCCTTGGGCACGGCTAGCTGCGGTGGGGGCTGAGCCATAAGCCAGTCCAGCGCAGCCTTCCCTGTGTCATCGGCATCTGCATTGCCCCAAGCCGCAACCAGGGCCTGACAGACCCGATCGGGATGGGGCGGCCATTCGGCGCTTAGGCGATCGGTGGGATCGGTAGCCACTGATCGCCCGGTTAAATATTCCCAGGCGATTGCCAGCATGATCAGTCCCCCGCTTCGTCGGCTTCGGCGATGGCCAATTCACGGCTCTTATGCACCAGGCCCGCCAAACCTTCGCTGGGTTGCAGTACCAGGGGCTTGCGCTTCCATGCAGGCAGGCCGGCGGCCGCTGCCGCTTTGGCAGCTTCATTGACCAAAGCAGTGGCATCGGCAATGGTGCAGGGGGTGGTGCTGCCGTCGCTGCCAATGATTTCCCAGCTAGCTGGGGCATTGGTATCGGGGATCAGCAGACAGCGACTGCGCAGGTCACAGCCCTGATCGATGGACAGTTGCGCGGCGGCAATGGCCAGGGCGCTCAGGGCAGTGCGGGCGGCATCATCGCGTTGGCTGGTCACCTGTCCCTCGCCATCGGGAAAGCGCAGGCGGCGTAGGGCCGGCAGGCTAATCACCACAGATTGCTGGGCGTAATCCATGGTGGCACCGCCATGGTGCGGCTGATTCTTTTCATTTTTGAGAGAGGGGGTGACATTGCCGTGGTTGATCTCGCTGGGCTTACCTTCCTTGCCGTATTTCACAGGTTTTCCGCCTGACTTCTTTGCTTTGGTTGCATCGATAGTCCATCCACTGCCGTCAGCAGCTTCGTAGATGTCTGCGCCAGCTTTTTCAATGCCTAAGGGATCAATGCGGCTAGAGGGTTTGACGCCGATCGACACATTGACGCCAATCACTTCGCCCACCAAGGCGCGTTGAAACTTGGTGCCCAGGCCACCACGGGGGCCAGTGGAGTCCCACAGTCCAAAGACCAAGGCGGTGGGGCAGATGCCATAGAGTTCGGTGGCATTGCCGAGGCTAGCGGTGTTGAGAAGTTTACCCTCATCGCTCTCGCGGAATTTGACCCCATTGTTGAGGCTATCGCGCAAGATGGCATCGGCTAGGCGGTGCGGCGCATCCAGGCTGGTGACCTCGCCCACTTCGGGCAGGCCGGCTTCTTCAAAATCGACGGTTACCACCGGAATATCGGCCTCGGCAGCCTTGCC
>REDX01000019.1 GCA_007695355.1 Planctomycetota bacterium | reverse complement strand
GTCTTCTGCTTGATGTCGGAAGTGGGGGTGGCCTTCTTCACCGACACCAAAATGACATCGCCAACGTGGGCATAGCGGCGCTTGGAGCCGCCAAGCACCTTGATGCATTGCACCTGGCGGGCACCGCTGTTGTCGGCCACCGAAAGCCGTGTCTGCATCTGGATCATGGAATAATCTCCGTGCGAATGCTTCGCGAATGAATGGCGAAGCGAGAGTAAATTGCGAAGCGTACTTAAACCTTAGGTCGACGACCTAGACGGCGCGCTCAAGGATCTTCATCAAGCGCCAGCGCTTGGTTTTGGACAGGGGCCGGGTTTCGATGATCATCACCTTGTCGCCGGCCTTGGAGTCGTTGTTCTCATCGTGGATGTGGAACTTATTGGTGCGCTTCAAGAACTTGCCGTACATGGGGTGCTTGTAGTGCTCCACCACTTCCACGACGCGGGTCTTGGTCATCTTGTCGGAGACCACATAACCGATTTCGCGCTTACGGTTGCCACGGCTGTCGGCGACAGCGGTATTGGTGTCAGTGCTCATGCGTGACCCTTCTCGGACTCAGAGCTACGGCTCTTTTCTTTAATGATCGTCTCTAAACGGGCGATGTCGCGGCGCAGCACGCGCCCCTTCATGCCCAGACCCTGACCTTCGACGGCCTGCGACAGGCGCCCACGGAAGAGCTGTTCGCGCTTCGCGGCGGCCTGCTCGCGCAGCTCGTCCACGGACAGAGCACGCAGTTCCTGTTTCTCGGTGGCCTTCACAGGTGATCTCCTCGCTTGATCATGCGGCAGCGCAAAGGCAGCTTGTGCGCTTGACGCCGCAGGGCCTCGCGGGCCATGTCTTCGGTTACCCCGGCCAGCTCGAAGAGCACGGTGCCGGCGTCGACCTGGGCGCACCAGTAGTCGACGTTGCCCTTACCTTTACCCATGCGGGTATCGGCGGGGCGGGAAGTAACCGGGGTATGCGGGAAAATGCGAATCCACATTTTGCCCACACGACCCAGAAAGTGGGTGGCAGTGACGCGCGCCGACTCGATTTGGCGGGAGGTAATCTCGCCGCTTTCGAGGGTCTGGATACCGTAGTCACCGAAGGACACCTTATTGCCACGAGTGGCGGTGTGACCATGGCGTTGACCACGTGTATGCTGCTTGCGGCGGCGGACGTTATTGGGAACCAGTGGCATTGATCAGTTCTCCTGTTCCTCGTAGCGGCCATGATGGACCCACACCCGGACACCAATGATGCCGTAGGTGGTGCGCGCCATGGCGTAACCGTAATCGATGTTGGCTTGCAGTTGGTTCAGCGGTACCGAACCCTGACGCTCGGCTTCCGAGCGGGCAATTTCGTTTCCACCCAGGCGGCCGGAAATCTTCACCATGCAGCCCTTGGCGCCTTCGCGCATGGCTTCTTCCACGGCGCGCTTGATGGCGCGGCGGAAGGAACCACGGCGCTCCAGCTGGTCGGCGACGTTCTCCGCCACCAATTGACCGCAGATCTGGGGCTTGCGCACTTCGATGATATTGACTTTGACCTTGCTATTGCTGACTTTTTCCAGCTCGCGGGTCACCAAGTCGATCTCGGCGCCGCGCTTGCCGATGACCACCCCGGGACGACCGCTGTGCAGGGTCACGGTGGTGCGATCGGCTTTGCGCTCGATGTGGATTTTCTCAATTGCCGCCGACTTGAAGCGACGCTTGAGGTAATCACGAATCTGGTGGTCCTGGGCGACCAAACGGCCGTATTCCTTGCCCCGGGCAAACCAGGTGGCGCGGTGGGGCTCGGTGATGCCGATGCGGAAACCCAAGGGATTGATTTTTTGACCCATGTCTTTGCTATCCTCTTCGCTTCAAATCAGCCGACGGCAACGGTGATGTGGGTGTTCTGCCGTTCGATGGCGGCGCCACGACCGCGACCGCGGGCATGGAAGCGCTTGAAGGTAAAGCCTTCGTCGGCGGTGGCGTGGATCACTTTGAGATCCATGGGGTCGAGCCCGGCCAAGGTGGAGGCATTGGCAACGGCGCTTTGCAGCACCTTGCGCAGCATGGTCGCGGCACGGCGGTTGTCGAAGCTGAGCTCATTGAGCGCATCTTCCACCCGCTTGCCGCGGATCATGGTCGCCACCAGGGCCACCTTACGCGGGCTGATGCGCGCATTGCGCTGCACCGCCTGGTATTGGTGGCTGCGGGGAATATTACGTTGGTTGCGGGCCCGTTTGGCCGCCGCGCGATGTCCGGTGCTCATTGCTCAGACTCCCTTACTTCTTCTTGCCGGCGCCATGGCCGCGGTAGTTACGGGTTTGCGCGAACTCACCCAGTTTATGGCCGATCATATTGTCGGTGATCTGCACCTGGATGTGGGCCTTGCCGTTGTGCACGGCAAACACGTGACCGATAAAGTCGGGAACCACGGTACAGGCCCGGGACCAGGTCTTGATCGGCTGACGGCTATTGCCGGCCTCTTTTTGCTGCTCGACCTTGGCCAACAGCTTGAGGTCGACAAAGGGGCCTTTTTTCGAACTACGACTCATGGTGACACTACCTTGTGGAGCGATTAACGACGGGGTTTAGGCTAAAACTACTTTTTACGCCGACGGATGATCAGTTTATTGGAAGCTTTGTTACGCTTGCGGGTTTTGACCCCATCGATCAGACCCCAGGGCGAGCAGTGTTGCCGACCGCCGTTGGAGTGACCTTCACCACCGCCCAGAGGGTGGGCAATGGGGTTCATGGCGTTACCGCGCACGGTGGGACGAATACCCAGCCAGCGTTTGCGCCCCGCCTTACCCAAGGAGCGCAGATTGAATTCAGAGTTGCCGACCATACCCAGGGTGGCCCGGCAGTCGGCGTGAATGCGCCGCAGCTCGCCCGAGGGCATGAGCACCACAGCGTAATCACCGTCGACGGCCATCAGGCGCACATGGGTGCCAGCGGAACGGGCGATC
>REDX01000021.1 GCA_007695355.1 Planctomycetota bacterium | reverse complement strand
GCTGATGGGGAAGCCTTCGCGGCCACAGAAGAAGAGCACGCTGTCGGGAGTCTTGCCGGCGGCGCGATCGGCGGCAAAGGTGCGAATGGCGTGTTCCATTGCCCACTCGGCTTCTTCCGCCGAGGCCGGGCAGTAGGTCTGCACCTGGGGAATGGCACCGCTCATAGCCAAGTACATCAACGCTTGATGGCTGGCGCCATCGGCGGCGTCCTGGAAACCGGCATGGGAGAAGACGGCGATAATTGGCGACTGGCTGAGGGTGGCCATGCACAGGGGCAGGGCGCCCTTGGTGACGCCAAACTGGGCAAAGGTATCGACCACCGGAATGTAGCCCTGCTTTGAAAAGCCAGCGGCAGTGCTCACCATATTGCTTTCGGCAACACCCACCTCAAAGGAGAGCTGGGGGAACTGAGCATGAAAGGGTGCAAGACCGGTGGAGCCCTGAAGATCGGCAGAGATATTGACCACGGGCAAACCTTCGCTGGCGCAGCGGATCATCGCCTTGGGAAAGCCACCTTGAATCTTGTCCTTCTTTACCGCCGGCGCCGAGCTGGCGGGCTTGGCCGCCGCCGCGGCATCCTTGGCGGCGGCAGCGGCTTCGATCTCGTCGATCCAGTCGAGGAAGACCTGGGGGATCTTACTATCGCAGCACAGGGCGCGCTTGGCCAGTTCTTCACAGAAAGGACGCAGATCGGCGGGCTTGGATAGGGGATAACCATGGCCGCCGGAGGCGGATTTTTCGGTCTTTTCGACGCCATAGCCCTTGACCGTCTTGACCCAGAGGGCCACCGGCTTCTTGCAATCGGCGCTGGCCTTTTCTAGTCCGGCTTCCACCGCGCTAAAAACGGTCTGCAGGTCATGGCCCTGTTCTACCTTAATCACCGTCCAGCCGAGGGCGGAGAGGGCTTCAAAGCTGGGCTGCATACTAAAGGCATCGGCGTCAATACGGCCGGAAAGCTTGGTATTATTGTCGCTGAGCACCATCAGGAAGGGATTCATCAGACCACGGGCGGCCAAGCCAGGAATGGCGGCCACGGCTTCGCGAGCCTCGCCCTCCATCATCGCCCCATCAGAAATGGTGCAGATGGTGACCCGGTGGTTATTGGCCAGGCGATCAGCCGCGGCCAAGCCTTGGGCGATGGGCAGGGACGAGCCGAGAGGCCCATTGGAAACCATCACACCGTCTTTGAAGAGATGGCTTTCACCATGGCCGGTGAGCTTGGAATCGATGGAGCGGAAGCCCTTGAGGGCCTGCCAGTCGAGGCCGGCAAAGCCGTAATTGGCCTTGAGGGCGTAGATGCCGTTCTCGGTGTGACCGGCGTCATTAACAAAGTTATAGCCTACTCGCCAGTCATCGGCGGTGAACATAATGCCGTGAATGGCGCTCATAATTTCGGCAAAGGCGCTGGGCCCGCCCCAGTGACAGGCGGCGCCGCCAATAACCGCATTCATATTCATGCAGGCTACGGCAAAGCGGGTGGCCCAAGGGCAGGCAATATCAAAGCTGGAGCCATCCGCGCGCTTGACCGTCGCGGTAATCGCTGGAGCTGCAGCAGGATTGCCGGCCAGGGGATTGGGATAACTGATGCCTGGGCGATGGCGATCGGCTTCAGATACCTGGACAGCGGCTTGGGCTTCGGCTCCCATGGGGTGCTCCTCGAGTCGGGACGGGTTAGTGTCGGGGGTGATGTTCGTTGAATGAGGGTGGGATGATGCTGCACTGGATGATAAGACAAGAAAAAGACTGATTTGCTTTGGCAAAGGCAGGGCTGACTGAGCCCCACGCCGCTCTCCCTCTAGCGGCTCTAGGCATTGGCAGATCGCAAAAGGGATCATAATCGCGCAGCATGAAACGCATCTTTACCCTTGTCCTGCTCTTGACCACCGTGGCTGTCGGCCTTGCCGAAGAGACGCAGCGCTCGCGTGCTTTCTTTAACCCGCGGGTGAGCACTCGCGATATCGCCCTCAATCAAATAGTCACCATTACCTTCACCACCCTGCGCCCGCAGGTGGAAGAGGTTGACCCTGAAGCCACCGTGCGTGCCGCCCTGGTCCAGCCTGCGGCCAGCGAATCGTGGCGGCTGTGGCGCGAGCCGCGGGTGGAGGTGGACCCCAAAATTGGCACCCTGCGCATCCATATTGCCCTGCTGCCGCGGCAAACGGGCACCCTCGAGCTACCAGAAATCCCCGTTCGCTGGCTTACCGGAAATCAGATGGCCCGCTTTGGACAAGTCCAGGTGGCCTCCTCCCTAGCCCACGGCTCAAGCCGCCTAGCCCTTTCCGGAGATCACCAGCGCGTAGCCGGAATCGAATGGGGCGCTCCCTATGAAGAGGTGCTGGGGGCCCTCAATAGGCCAATGGGAGAAGCCGATGTCAGCGGCGAGCTCGTGGTTCGCGCGGACAATGGCATGGAACTCATTATCCGCGGTGGCCGCCTGGCAGCAGCCCGTATACGCGCCCCCCAGGTAAGCTTTAGCCAGGCCCGCGCTGCCTTTCACGAGCGCTGGGGCGATTCTCTGCCGACTCAAGCCGAGCAAACCCTGCTCTGGATGCAGGGCTGGATTCGCATTGAGGCCACCCCCCTGCCCGGTGCCAGCAGCGGCACCCTTCTCACCCTCACCCACGAGGGCATCGAAAGCCGTATTTCCAGATCCTTGGTAGAGTCATCCGTTTTTAATTTGCTCGATGGTGGTAATCCCCCTGCCGCGGCCGCACCTGCTGCTCCGGCTGCAGCAGCTCCGGTGACCAGGGATGATACGGCAGAGCCGCCATCCCGCGGGGATCCCCCCGCCGCCGAACGCGGTACTCCGCCACCGGCTGCCTTTGACCCGCAGGCCGAGTTTGAGCGTCAAATGCAGCGGGCCCTGGAAGAAGAGCAGCGCAACCGGCGCTAGTGGTCTGCGCCAGAAATCCTGCAACCTATCCTTGCCGCACAACGCCGTCT
>REDX01000089.1 GCA_007695355.1 Planctomycetota bacterium | reverse complement strand
ACACAGCGGGAGATGCAGTGCAGCCAGGGTGGGGCAGCGGGATCGAATTGGCGTTGGCGGGATTGGCGCATAACCAGAACTCTAAAAAGCGACAAATGGTGTCAATATATTAATTGCATGTCCCTATATTATGTGTCAATATATTAATTGCATGTCCCTATATTATGATCTCGTGGTAGTTTTGGTTATCAATACTAGTTTAGAGGTTCCATGAGCACCCTTACCGGCATGCTAAAGCGGGCGGAAACTGGGCCTAAGAACTGGGGGCGCTCGTCGTCGGGGCTTATGGCGTCGCCGATGGTGCGCAATCTGCGCAGCTTTGCCGGGCTCAGCGCGATTATTTTCCTTCTCGGATCCCTTGGCTTGACCATCACCTTGATTGCCGAAGGGGATCCCGCCGGCACTCGTCTGCCTCTCTTGCTGCTCTGTAGCATCCTGGCTGCGGCGGCCGTCGCCGTGCGCTGGTCGGTGGCCCGAGGTCGCTATGTGCAGTTCATTGGGGCGGGCTTTGTCATGCTCGGCGCCCTCGCCATGGCCTGGGTGGAAACCGGGGTCGTCTTGCGCCTTGGGGCCCCTCTGGTGGGGCTATCGGGTATCTGCTTATGGCTGGTGCTATTCCCCCTCCTGGTTCCTGTGCGCCCCCGGCTTGCCGTTCTAGTGGCCGCGGTGGGGGCTGCCGCCCTGCCATTTTGCTGGCTTATTCGATGGAGCCTCCTCGGACAAAGTTTGGGCGGCGAGATATCCCTCATCCCATGGTTTATCCCACCAGTGGTCTGCGCCGCCATTGCCGTTATGGGAGCACGGGTGGTTCATGGCTGGAATCGCGCCCTCATCCAGGCCCAATCCGAATTGGCCGAGTACGGAGCCTGGCGATTGCTAAGCCCCCTCGGCCGCGGCGGTATGGGCGAAGTATGGCAGGCCGAACACCGGGTCATGCGCCGGCAGGCGGCGGTAAAACGGGTTTCTCGGCAATTGGCCGGGGAGGCCCGAGAAAGCGCCGAGCGCCGCTTTGTCGCCGAAGCCCAGGCGGTGGCCAATCTGCGCAGCCCGCACACCGTGCAGGTTTACGATTTCGGTATCGATGCCGAGGGCCATCCCTTTATGGCCATGGAATTTCTCCAGGGCATTACCTTTGCCGAGCTGGCCGCCGCCCAGGGTCCGCTGCCGCCAGAGCGCTGCGTCCACCTCATTCGCCAGGCCGCCAAATCCCTCGCCGAAGCCCATCGCCAGGGCATTATCCATCGCGATATTAAACCGGAAAATATGATGTGCTGCAGTATGGGCGACGAAGAGGACTTTTGTAAAGTTCTCGACTTCGGTCTCGCCCGCTGGCTCGGCCAGGACAGCCAGCTGAGCGCCGAGGGAGTGGTCATGGGCACCCCCCAATGCCTGCCCCCGGAAATTGCCCAGGGCCAGGAGGCACGTTTTGAGAGCGATATCTACGGCCTCGGCTGCGTCTGGTACCACCTCATTACCGGCTCACCCCTCTTCCCCCAATCCCAGGCCATGGCCCTGGCCCTGGCCCATGTCAACGAAGCACCGGAATCGCCGTCGCGGCGATTGGGCAAGGCCCTGCCCCAGGATCTCGAATTCCTCTTACTGCGCTGCCTCGCCAAAATGCCGCAGCAGCGTCCGGCCAATGGTGCCGAGCTCCTCAAAGAACTCGACGAATTGTCGCTGCCCCCCTGGAAACCCCTGCCGCCGGGGCTCAATGGCCCACGCCGCGGCGTAGCCAGCGCCGTTCCCAGCGATGTAACGACGCGGCATATGGCTAGCGCCACGGAAATGGGCGCCTAACTATCCCCGCCAGGCTTCCACCTGAATCCAGCCATCTTCACCCAGTTCCACCACCGGACCCAAGAACTGATTAATCACCGCTGCATTACTGCGACAGTGTTCGCTGATGCTGCGGCAGCGAATGCGGCCGCCGGCGCCCAGGGCCAGAGGCAGCAGCAGTTGGTCGGCCAGATACTCGCAGACCGGGGCATCGCTGGCGAGATAGCGCTTTACCGTGCGGGCACATTCATTGGCCACTGCCTCGGCGCGCTTGCCCGTACTGCCGATGGCGCTGCACAGCACCGTCACTTGGGCAAAATCAAGCTGGGCCTGAATGCAATTACCCGGGCCGCTGGCATCGACACTGGATTGGCGGATCTCATGATCGCTCCAATGCAGGGCGTGCTTGAGGGTCGCGGCCTCGCGCTGGGCAATATGGGCGGGCAAATTGGCCAGCAGCACCTCGGCATCCCGGGCCAAAAACTTTCCCCGCTCCACCAACTCAAGGGGGATGCAGGCCTGCAGTGGGGCAATGCTCGCCTGCAATTCCCCCAAACCGACGGGGGAAAATCCCCGCCGCTGGCAGGTCACGTCGATCTGCCAGCCGCAGCGCTTCAGCAGCGGCAACCAACTGCGCTGGATAAAGTCCGCACTGGGGGCCAGGGGATTGTGGGTACCCCCACGAATGTGTAGCGTGGACGGCCCGCCACCTCGGGCGAGGATCGGCAGCAGGGTTTGTAAAACCAAGGTGGCACTGCCCGCCGAGCCAATATCGATTGAGTAGTCCCCGGAAATGGCCGCTTGCGGGCGAAAATATAGTGCGCCGCTGCCCAGTTCATCCCCGTCCACTTCGGCAGCGCAGATCTGCGCCACCGCCTGCACTGCAGCTAAATGCTGCCGCTGCAGACCCGGCTTGGGCCGGCGGCCACGAATACGCGTGAGGCGCAGGGGCTGCCCGGTAATCGCCGCCAGGGAAAGGGCGGTGCGCAGTATCTGCCCACCGCCCTCGCCCTGGGAGCCATCAATTTCCATCATGATTCCACCCTTATTCCACGGTTTAGCAGGTCAGCCCTTAACGCAGACCACCTGCTTGAGGGTATGAACAATTTCCACTAAATCCTGCTGTGCCGCCATAACCGCATCGATGTCCTTATAGGCCATGGGCGTTTCATCGATAACGTGGATGTCCTTGCGACATTCCACGCCCACGGTGGCGCGCTCATGATCTTCTAGGCTAAAGCGCTTTTTCGCCGCGGTGCGCGACATAACCCGTCCGGCGCCGTGGGAGCAGGAGCAAAACGATTCGGGATTTCCCTTACCGCGGACAATGTAGGAGCGCGCTCCCATGCTGCCGGGAATAATCCCCAAATCACCCGCCCCGGCGCGCACCGCGCCCTTACGGGTAACCCAGCAGTCCTGGCCAAAATGCCGCTCTTGCTGCACATAGTTATGGTGGCAGTTCACCGCCTCAAGGGTGCTGGTAAATGGCTTAATGCCCGGCACCGCTGCCACCGCCTCTACCACCGCTTCCATCATCGCCTGTCGATTCAGTCGCGCATAATCCTGGGCCCAGCCCACCGCCTGCACATAGTCGGCGAAGTGCTCGCTACCTTCGGCAAAGTAGGCCAGGTCGCGATCGGGCAGATCGATACCCGCATGGCGGCAATCGTCCCGGGCCAGGCCAATAAAATGCTGACCCAAACGATTGCCCACCCCGCGGGATCCCGAGTGCAGCATAAACCACACCTGATTCGCTTCATCCAGGCAGACCTCGATAAAGTGATTTCCGGTGCCCAGGGTGCCCAGGTGGTTGGCGGAATTGCCCCGATCCAGCACCCGGTACTTGGCGGTAATGGCGCGATAGCCGGCTTCCAACTGGTCGGCCCAGAGGCGCTCTACCCGCTTGGGCAGATGGCTCCAGCCACCGCGATCATTGCGTCCGCCATTGTCGCTGCGGCCGTGGGGCACCGCCTGTTCGATGGCGCTGCGCACCTGGCCCAGGGATTCGGGTAAATCCGCTGCGGTTAGGGAGGTGCGCAGGGCGCACATGCCGCAGCCAATATCCACCCCCACCGCCGCAGGAATAATCGCCCCCACCGTGGGCACCACCGAACCCACGGTGGCCCCCATGCCCAAATGCACATCGGGCATTACCGCCACATGGGAGGCAATAAAGGGCAGCCGCGCCGTGCGCTCCAGCTGCGCCCGCGCCTCGGCTTCTAAGGGCACCCCGCGCACCCAGGCCTTAATCGGTACCGATCCGGGGGTGGTGAATTCTTCGTAGTTCATCGTGCTCTCCTGTTCATTCATAGTTCGGTTTCGCCATTACTCACGCGGTTATGGCAGCTGGCAAAGGATCCAACTTGCACAGCCGATCGTAGCAGACCACATTGACGCAGGCCGCCAAGTTCATGGAAAATGCGGTGGGAATGGCAACCACATCTCGGCACCAGTCCACCACCTTGGGACCTAAGGTGCCATCCTCAGCCCCAAAGATGTAAAAGGCATTTTTGGGATGCACATAGCCGCGCAGGTCCTGGGCCTCCGCTCGCCGTTCAACCGCCACCGGCACGCAGCCGAAGGGGATGAGATCGCGCAGATCATCTCCGCGCAAGACGGGGATCCGCCCTTCGGTGGCATTAACATTGGTGGCGGAACGAATCCGCCGGCAAGTGGTGGCAACCATGGCCGCGCCATAGATATCCGCCGCCCGCAGTACATGCCCGACATTGATGGGGTTCTTGGGGTTATCGAGACCGATTGCAAACATGGGATGACTCCTCTATATCGGAAGTTTTTCTGAGTTGGCGGCGCTGAGCACCGCAAGACGCTTGCGCACCCGATTCATCCGCGTTTGCCCCTTAGTACCCAGGGGCGAGACGCAAAGCTCGTCAACGAGTTCCATATAACGACGCAACTTTTCCCCTGCATCCAGCGCCAAGCCTCCATCGATCTCATGGGCAAGGGCGTCGTGTTCTTGCTTGAGGCGAATGAGCTGCTTGTGTTCCTGGCGGCAGCTATGGCAGAGAGACGGGCGTGCATTCACCGAGAGTTGATAGACCTCGTACCAGTGTTGTTTCTCCGCTGCTGAAAACACGAATTTCACCCCACATTTGGCGCAGGTACAGCCCTCGTCCACGTACTCCAGATGGGGAAAGCAGCAGAAATTTTGTTTGCTCGGATCGGCGGCAATGACTGCCTTTCCATGGCCATGGCGACGTCGCAGAGCGGGATCTAAGAGATCACGGAGGAGGTATCGCGGAGTTTTACGCTGATGACGACCCATTATCTGCTCCTTCTGCTGTTGTGCTTGTCCGCCTTTCTATTGCGCTGGTTGTGCCAAAATTTGAATTGCCCCTAGCAGAACGGTTTAAGCTTCTGTTAAAAAATGGCTTATAGACTTCTCCCAACTCTCTGCAAATCATCTGCCCAATCTCAATACTCGCTAGATTTCGCGTTAACTCTCCTATAGTCGAGTCATGAAGCAGCGCAAACCCCTGGTGGCCCTGGGTCTCCTCGGCCCTACTTTGGATGCCGGGCGCGGCGAGAAGCGCTGGCAGCGCTGGCGGCCAACCCTGGGCCTGCACCTGCAGGATGACCTATTGATTGATCGCTTTGAAATGCTGCATCAACGGCGTTTCGATAAATTGGCCCAGGGCATTGCCAATGATATTGCCGCGGTATCGCCGCAGACGCAGGTGCGCTCGCGGTATATTGAGTTCAGCGATCCTTGGGATTTTGAGGATGTCTATGGCGCCCTGTGGAGCTTTGCCCGGGACTATCCCTGGCGTCCGGAGGACGAGGACTACCTGGTCCATATTACTACCGGCACCCACGTCGCGCAGATTTGTTTGTTTTTGTTGGCGGAATCCCGGCACATGCCGGCGCGCCTGGTGCAGACCCAGCCGGCCCCCCGTCACGGCCCGGGGGATCAGCGCAGCGCCGAGGAGGTAGCGGCTTCGGTGGCCGGGGTGCACAGCATTATCGACCTGGATCTCTCCCGCTACGATAAGCTGGCCTCGCGCTTTGCCGAAGAGCGCGCCGCCGGCGCCGCCTTTCTCACCGCCGGCATTCAGACCCGCAGCCCCAGCTTCGCCGCCCTGGTGGCGCGTATGGAGCAGGTGGCCGCCGCCACCCGCGCCCCCATTTTATTGGGCGGGCCCACCGGCGCCGGTAAGACAGTGCTGGCGCGGCGGATTTTTGAGCTGAAAAAGCAGCGCAATCTCATTGACGGCCCCTTTGTGGAACTCAATTGCGCAACCGTGCGCGGCGATGGCGCCGCTTCGGTGCTCTTTGGCCATCGCAAGGGAGCCTTTACCGGCGCCATTGCCGACCGCGCTGGACTGCTGAAACGTGCTGATGGCGGCGTGCTGTTTCTCGATGAAATTGGCGAATTAGGCCTAGACGAGCAGGCCATGCTGCTGCGCGCCATCGAGGACAAAACCTTTATCCCCCTCGGCAGCGATAGCCCCATTCTCTCCGATTTTCAGCTCATTGCCGGCTCCAATCGCGACCTGCGCCAGGGCGTACACGCCGGCAGTTTTCGCGAGGACTTATTGGCGCGCATTGATCTCTGGACCTTTACCCTGCCGGGCTTAAGCGAGCGGCGGGAAGACATCGAACCCAATATTGATCTGGAATTAGAGCGCTTTGGCCAAGAGCATGGCAAACGGGTGCAATTTAATCGCGAGGCACGCAGCCGCTTTCTGCGCTTTGCCCTGGAGCCCAGCGCCACCTGGAATGCCAATTTTCGCGACCTCGGCGCCGCCATTACCCGCATGGCCACCCTAGCCAGCGGCGGGCGCATTGATGAGAGACTGGTGGAAGAAGAAATACCCCGCCTACGCCAGCAATGGACACCGAAGCCAGATTCCGAGGCCAGGACGCAAAACGCGGCAGACATACTCAGCGAAACCCTGGGACCAGCCGCCGCCACCGAACTGGACCACTTCGACGCGGTGCAATTGGCCGAGGTCATCCGCATCTGCCGCCGCAGCCGCAGCTGCTCGGAAGCCGGCAGAGAACTCTTCGCTGTCTCCCGCCATAAGCGCCGCAGCACCAATGATAGCGACCGCCTACAAAAATATCTCGCGCGCTTTGGTTTGAGCTGGCAGCAGCTGCAGGATTCAGAAAACAATCACCCCTAAGCCCCAATTTGCCGAGCGCAAATACCAGCACGTAACCCTATGCCAGGGCCATGGGTGCGAGCAGTCAGGAAAAGAGACGCAAAGATTTGCCAGAGCCCTCTACCCTGCACAGGATGCACGCAATGAACACCTCACTCAAAACACCTGGCCCAAAGTCTTGCATTCCAGGAAAGAAAGTTGTTCGAATCAGAGAGCCGCTGCACCAGCGCCATCGCCTCGCTTTGGTGCCCCAGGGCTGAAAATACCTGGGCGGCAAAAATATAGGCCAGGCCACTGGAACTGTTTATTTTTGGGTCATCGGCAGCAAGGGCAACGATGCCTTCGCTCTGCAAAATGCGCCACTGGGCCAGGGCTCGGATCGCCAGATGTTCCTGTTCAACATCCGCCAACACCAAGCCTAAGGACCATTGAAGAAATTCGCAGACGGCGTTCACCTGGAGGGCCTGCAACACGCTTCGATTCGGCTCATCAAAATCCTCAAGGGAAAACGTGAACACCTCCTGAAGCTGCTGAAATACCTTTTCCTCATCAACTTCGGAAAAGGGCAGAAGGTCGGGGCGCTGATGATTGAGGCGATACGCTTCTCCCATAATCACCGCCAAACGCACACAGAGTCTTGGCCTAGACTGCGCATGCAAACGCGTCAACTCAAGGAAGCCTGGCCAGTCCTCATGCAATTGACCATGAAACCGATCCTCCCATTCCACAATGCGCTGATCATCATGAAATCCAAACTCTTGAGGATAACGCCGTATTTGTCGCAACGATTGGATAGCTAATCCATAGTAATACAGCTGCCAAGAACTTGCATGCACCAGGTCTCGATCGGCCACAACTTCATCGATCGCCGGTGCTTGATGGTAACGCTCTTGAAAGCCATCAATTTCCCTGCGACGCGCCTCAAGATCTGCCTGCCAAAGATCCATGAGCGCATCCATTTGCTGTACAAATACAGCATTGTTATCCGTAGACCAATGAAGCAGCGGCGGCGGGACCGCCTCATTAACCTGCCGGAATATGGTATTGAATCCCCTTCTTAAATCGCGCTCTGGAGACACGTGATCTTCAACTTCACTCCGCGGTGCGCAGCCGCTCATCAGCAGACCAGCAAACAATGCCGCAACAAACCACAGCATAAAGGGAGAATGATAAGGATTCATGGCGAAAACTCTCCTTTAATTCCATCTCCCGAGTGAGGCGCAAGGCAATCCATTCTCTTTCTTGCCGCAAATGAGCCCAGGATATTTACTTAAACTAGGCATCCGTCAGCCACAGACAAGTCACAAGCGACGCAATTCGTAGGACTGCCGTTCATCAAGGCGGACTACAGCAGCCGGCTATATCACAGCTGACTTGCGGCCCATCGCTGACACAGGGAGAGGGGCCTTCGGTGGCGCTGCGGCAGCGGGTCAAGCCCTCAACCATCGCCATGGGAAGATGGATGCCAAGATCGCAGCACGCGATGGTGCCACCGCAGATATCCCCATTTTTCCCCTGGGCCTCGCGCCGGCTATTGCGCAGGCGCAAGTAACGACGACGCACCTTAATGGAGCCACGGTGCTCCAATACCAACTCACTGCAACGCCGCAAGCGATCGCGGATTAAACGCAGGCCCCAGGCCCAGCCATAGCGACGCAGGGCGGCCTGAGCAAACTGCGAACAACTGCACGATCCAGTCAGGGCCGCATAGCCACAGCGATAGCCCTTGTAGGGGCTCAGGTGGCGCTGGTAGAGGGTAATGAGATGGCAAAGCATGGGTATGGATCGCAATAGTATAGCAACAATGCGCCTTCTGGTCAAGCAGGCCTATCAGCCACCTAGCACCCACTAACACAGGGATAGCACACCTAGTCTTACCCTGCCTTGCCAGATAGCTTGAGATAAACACACTGGGACCATGATCCTGCGTTGTTTGAATTGGTGTTTTATCCTTATCGCCTTGCTCCTGGCGGTGATTGGTCTTGCCCTCTTCATGATGTCTCGCATGGATTTTGCTCTGGCCCATGGCAAACCCTTCGACCCGGTGCTCGATGCGCGCTTGGGGGAAGATGCCATCCCCGTGCCCTGGGACTGGAATGATGACCCCGAAGACCAAGCCGCCCGCGCAGCCATCAAGGCCCTGGTAGCCGAGGCAGAACAGATCTTTATCCACGAAGGCTATGACTTCCCCCCAACCCTTGGCCCCCTGTACCCCGACAGCATGGTGGAATACTTTAGTGCCCTGCGCCTAGTCCTTGATTACTATGATATTCACTGGGATGCAGAGATACGCCAGCGCGCCCTAGCCCTCTGCCAGGCCTGGGTGCCACGCACGTGGTTGGAAAGCCATATCGTCAACCGCTTTCTAGACCGCCAACACGCCGCAGGCCGCATTAGCGATGCCGATCGCGCCCCCATTCAGGAACTCCATCGGGCCCAGCTCCCGGCCATGTACGCACTCGCCCTCACCAGCTACCGGGATTCCCTCGCCAATCCCCAGCGCCTATTGGCCGCCGTGTACGGACCTGATCCCGACTTCGAGGACCGTCGCCTCGCCTTCATGATTCGCTATTTCAAACGCAAAAACTTTCTCAATGACGTCGAGCAGGCCTGGGCCCTAGCCCGCGCCGAGAAGACCAAAGAACTAGCCCGTTTTGCCGAAACGTTTCATCACAACAACTGCCCGGAACACCACTACAACCCCTTTCTCCAGGAAGCCTTGCGTATAATTTTCGGCCTCAGCCATGTGCTTTCAGGCGGCACAGATGGGGCCTCTCAGATTCAAGAAAACGGTGGACCAGAATAAAAATGACGATGACAGCACCAAAAAAATGTTTCGCCAAGTTAGTGCGTTTGTTTATTGGCTACCTGGCCCAAGACCTGCGGCATGGCCTGCTGTGGCTGCGCCGTGCCTGCGCGGCGGATTTTTTGGGTTCCCTCGGCGGTGCTGACAATCCCCTTAAGCAGGCGCGGGAACACTAGGCCGTGCAGGGGCAAAACACTGTACCAATACAGTATGCCCCATAAGCCGTGCGGGCGAAATCGCGCCTGTTGGATCAGTAGACGTCGCTCGCCGCGATCGACAATCCGCCAATGCAGACGAGCTTCTCCTGGCAATCGCATTTCTGCGGCTAATTCCAAGGAGTGATTGGCTTCGATGCTGCTTACCCGCCAAAAATCCACGGCGTCACCCAGCGATAATCGCCGTTGATCGCGGCGACCACGACGCAAACCAGGCCCACCAACTAAGCGATCGAGAAAACCGCGGAGCCGCCACAGATAATCGGTGGCAAACCAGCCATGATCACCGCCGATGCGCGATAGGGCAGCGAAGATGGCCGCCGAACTGGCGCGCGTCAGGCGCATGCGGGTATCGCTCAATACCGTACCACCGGCCCACTGCGGGTCGCCGGGTATGGCGCCGGCATCGCTCCAACGGGTTTCAATCAGATCACCGCGCATGCGTTCAAGGGCCAACTCCATGGCCTCTTGCACACCCAAGAGTCGCTGCGGGATCATCTGCACGGCGCGATCGTCGGCACAAACCACCCGATTTCGCAGGCCTTCGGCCAGGGGCCGCGCCAGGCGATGATCGATGGGAGTTACCAAGTGGATCCACCACGAGGACAAACGGGGGCTTAAAATCGGCACCGGTATAATCCAGCGCGGGGGCAAGCCCAAAGCCCGTGCCATCAATTGCATTAATTGTTGATAGGTAAGTACTTCCGGCCCGCCAAGATCCAGGGTAGCGCCAATACTCTGCGGCGTCGATAAACAGCCAGCCAAGTAATATAAGACATTGCGCACGGCAATCGGCTGGCACTCGGTGCGCACCCAGCGCGGGGTGACCATACAGGGGAGGCGCTCGACGAGATAGCGCACCATTTCAAAGGACGCCGAGCCACTGCCCAGGATAACCCCGGCGCGCAGGGCGGTGAGGGGCACCGGACCAGACGCCAGCGCCTGCTCTACAGCCCGCCGTGAAGCAAGGTGGGCGCTGAGGGCAGCACCGTCCTCGCCCAAACCCCCGAGGTAGATAATCCGCTCGAGTCCAGCCTGCGCCGCCGCAGCAGCGAAGATTTCCGCTAAACGACGATCACAATCATGAAATGCGGCACCGGCGGTCATCATCGAGTGCACTAGGTAATAGGCGGCGCCACAGTCGCGCATGGCGGCGGTCACTGCAGCCTGGTCAGCAAGATCAACCAACACCACTTCTACCCGCGGATCATTGGCCCACGGTCGAGCCAGCACCTTTTCCCGCGAACGCACCGCCACCCGCACCCGCCAGCCCAGGCTCAGCAGCCAGGGCACCAGGCGGCCACCGATATAGCCGGTGGCACCGGTCACCAAGACTGGCTTAGCCTGGGCCGGCGCCGGCGGGAGCTTCGCCGCTGGATGCATTGCCCCTCTCCACGTGCGGCCTTCTGCCGGATGGGAACCATAGTCCGTTGACCTTTCCATGCTTTACCCCTCCATTGTCCCAGCGCATCGCTTTGGACGAATAAGCTCCTAGCCCTAAGCTTTCATTCTTCATTATGCATCGTTCACGCTCTATGCCTAATGACTTAGCCTCTCCCATCCATGGTTTTTAGCTAGCCCCAAGGAACCTTGTCACCAAGGCCCGGCGCCGGCCTGAGCTGGGATATTGCAGGGCAAGCGTTACATCGAATGATTCATATATTTTATTAACGTTCGATTGCTTATAATCTACTTATATTGCAGTAACGCTAAGTTACATCTATGAACTGGAGACATGATCCGTATATAGCATACATCAGACCACATTATAATTTGAAATGCGGAAACTTACGTTTGACTTACTGGATTATCCATTATGTTTCCATCATTCAAATGGAAAGGCATCTATAATGAGCACGACTATCGCCCCCCCTAAGGCCAAATCTCCATCTCAGGCCGCTTCTCCGACAGTAATTGCTTCTGCAAAACCCTTAACTGGCGCCGAAGTGTTGATTAAACACCTCGAACGTGAGGGCGCAGAGTATATATTTGGCTATAGTGGCGGGGCCGCCATGCCAATTTTCGACGCCTTGGTCGATTCCACGATCAAGTTGGTCTTGGTCCGCCACGAACAGGGCGCCACACACATGGCCGATGGCTATGCTCGTGCCACGGGCAAGCCAGGGGTGGTGTTGGTCACCTCTGGCCCTGGGGCCACCAACTGCGTCACCGGTCTCTTAACCGCGCAGATGGATTCCAGCCCGATGATCGTCATCTGTGGCCAAACCATCTCTTCTATGCTCGGTAAGGACGCCTTTCAAGAAGCCGATGTTACCGGCATTACCTATCCGGTGGTCAAACACTCCTACTTGGTTCGTGACCCCGCTGACATTCCTCGCATTGCTAAGGAAGCCTTTTATATCTGCAACAGTGGCCGGCCCGGCCCAGTGCTGATTGATCTGCCCAAGGACATCAGCCAGGGGCCCTGCAGCGCCGGATTCGTCGACACCGTTGATTTACCCGGCTACAAGGTACCAGGCCGAGCGCGGCAGGACGATGTTGCCGCTGCCGCCGGCCTGCTGATGAAATCGCGCCGGCCCATCCTTTATGTCGGCCAAGGTGCAGTCATTAGCAACGCTGGCCAGGCCATTATGCGCCTCGCCGAAAAGCTCCAGGCCCCAATCGTGAACACCCTGCTGGGCAAAGGCGCCTGTCCGGAAGATCATCGCCTGCACCTGGGCATGCTCGGCATGCACGGCACTGCCTACGCCAATCGCGGGGTTGAACACTGCGATCTCATCATGGCCATTGGCGCCCGCTGGGACGATCGTATTACCGGCAAGCTTGAGGCTTTCTGCCCCAATGCCGCGAAAATTCACATCGATATCGACGTTGCTGAGTTCAATAAAATCATTCGCCCCGACGTCAGCTTGGCCGGCGATGCCCGCTTAGTGATTGAGGACCTCATCCCCCTGGTTGAGCGCCTGGACACTGCCGAGTGGCTCGCCCAGGTTGATGGCTGGCGGAAGCAGTTTCCCCTACGCTACCCCAAGCAGGGCGGCCTGCGCGCTCAAGCGGTGCTTGATCGCCTTGACCAATTAGGCGGCCGCGATGCGATCATCACGACCGATGTTGGCCAGCATCAGATGTGGTGCGCCCAGTTCTGCCGCACCATTCACAACCGTCACTGGCTCTCCTCTGGCGGCGCTGGCACCATGGGCTTCGGCTTTCCGGCGGCCATTGGCGCCCAATTTGGCAAGCCCAAGACTCCGGTCTGGTGTGTGGTTGGCGATGGCGGCTTTCAAATGACCATGGCCGAATTAGCCACCGCGCAAATCCATAAACTGCCGGTGAAAATCCTCATTATCAATAACAACTACCTCGGCATGGTGCGCCAGTGGCAGGAATTATTCTTCGATAATCGACTCTCCGGCGTTGACCTTGAAGGAAATCCCGACTTCTTGAAACTGGCCGCTGCCTATGATATCCCCGGCTGGCGCATTAAGCGCGCCGCCGACATTGACAAGGTGATCAAGAAAGCCATGGCCTACAATGACGGCCCCTGCGTGGTGGAGGCAGAAGTGATCAAGGGCGACAACGTGTTCCCGATGATTCCCGCTGGCGCCGGTTATGAGTCCATGCTTATCGAGGCCCCCAAATACAAGATGGAAAAGCCGACCGGATCCACCTGAGCCCTACCCCCTATCACCAGCTCAATTTTCCCCTCCACGAGATCTCTCCATGACCACCGCTGCTTCTGTCATCGCCCCCCCCTTTCACACCATCTCACTGCTGGTGCGCAACCAGCCCGGTGTGCTTACCCGGATAAGCCTCGTTTTCTCCCGCCGTGGCTATAATATTGAGAGCCTGGTGGTGTCCCCCAGCCGCCAAGAGGGCTTCTCGCGCATGACCATCACCTCCTCTGGTCGACCCGAGGTGCTGGAACAGATCATTAAGCAACTGGAAAAACTCATCGATGTCGTCCACGCCATCGACCACACCGGGCAGCCGGTGATCGACACCGAGATCGCCCTGATTAAGGTCAAGATCACCCTGGACGAGCGTACCGCCGTCCTGCAGATGGCAGAGCACTACCACGGCAAAGTGGTTGACTACGCCCCCGAAAGCATCGTCATCCGCATCGCCGGCACCTCCGACAAGCTCAATGCCCTGGTCGATCTGCTGCGCCAATACGAAATCATCGAATTGGTCCGCTCTGGCAAAATCGTTATGGCCCGCGGCCTCGAAGAGACCTGACCCACCCCAGCCCCAAGCCCTGGACAAGCTGGGCCAAGCCCAAAGGGCAGCGGCCAGCAAAGGGCCGGGACTCAAGTCCCACCCACCGCGCGGCGCGTTGCGCCGGGGGGCAAGGGGGGCAAAGCCCCCAAAAGGAATCGAACCACACCAACCCCCCGTGAGCACCATACGCCAGTAGGGCGTGGGGCAGCGGGGCAATGCCGTTCCGTGATCGCAAATAAATCGTTTCGGCTTATTTAATGCGGAAAAA
>REDX01000134.1 GCA_007695355.1 Planctomycetota bacterium | reverse complement strand
GGATACGCCACCACCAGCCCCGCCCAACGCCAAGCCTTATGGTGGTTTTATCAGCACTATGTGGCGGCCCTTGATGAGCAGAATGGGGCGCCCTTTGATAGCACCGCCTATCCCCATCACGCGGTACTGGCCTTTATTAATACCCCCTTCGACGAAGAGCCCTTGCACCCCAGTGCCGTCATCCCCCAGGCGATCTATGATCAGCAGTACGGCTTTGCCGTGTTCCGTAACCGCTGGCAGGATAGTGATGACATTGTTATTTCGCAAATGACCGGGCCCAATAATTTCCGTTTTCGCCACGGCCTGGAACAGCAACTCACCATCTGGCATCACAACCAGCGTCGGCAATGGGGCAGCCTGCCGGCCACGGTCACCCATTTCCATCCTGCCGCCGATGGCAGTGCCATTGTCGGCGGCTACGGCACAGTCCCTACCAGGGAGGCATTCAACGCCGCCAGAGAAGCTGCCAAAGAGAGTGGTGATGAACCCTCGCCAGAGATCATTCTCACCGAGCCGCAACTATGGTGGACCATCATCGATTTTTCTGGTGCCAGTGGTCTCGACGGCCTCGTGATTATTATCGATGGCCCCACCGCCGAAGACGGTGCCGAGGAAGATGGCCATCATCTGCAATGGCAAGGCCACCAGCTGCAGCTCCTCGGCTTGGGCGGTGAGCTGCCCAGTCCGCAAAGCGACGAACGGGGTCTGCATCTGGGTGGACAAACCCTGCGCCTGATTGATGGCCAACCAGTGCTGGAGGTGTGGACGCCAGTGGCGGAATGAGGGGGCCGGAAAACGGTAGGAGGCGCGGAGGCAGCCAGGCGCTGCAGAGAAAATGTGCCGCAATGGCGACTTTGCGGCTATTGCGCCACCCCGCGCATGGACAACGCAATGCGTTTGCGCCCCCGGTCCACTTCCATGACCCGGACCTTTACCGTTTGCCGCACTTTCACCACTTCATTGGGGTCCTTAATAAAACGGTCGGCCAATTGCGAAATATGCACCAGGCCGTCTTGGTGTACGCCCAGGTCGACGAAGGCGCCAAAGGCGGTGACATTGGTGACAATGCCGGGCAGCACCTGGTCTTCCACCAGATCATCCAAGCTGTGCACATCGGCAAAGCTAAAGGTGGTAAAGGCGGGCCGGGGGTCGCGGCCGGGTTTGTCCAGTTCGGCTAGGATATCGCGCAAGGTGGGTTGGCCCACGTCCTCGCTTACGTAGCGGCGGAGATCGATGGCCTGGCGCAGGGCAGGGCTGGTGAGGAGCTGCGCCACGCCCACCCCCTGATCCCGGGCCATGGCTTCCACCAGGGGATAGCGCTCGGGATGTACCGCCGAGGCATCCAGGGGATTGGTGCTGTCTTCCACTCGCAAAAATCCGGCGCATTGTTCAAAGGCTTTGGCCCCCAGGCGCGGCACTTTCAACAGTTGGGCGCGGGAGCGAAAGCCGCCCTGCTGACGACGGAAGTTGACCACCGCCTGGGCCAGTTTGGGGCCGAGGCCACTGACATAGCTGAGCAGTTGCGCCGAAGCGGAGTTGAGCTCCACCCCCACTTGGTTGACGCAGCTTATCACCGCATCGTCCAGGGAGCGCTGCAGGGCCGCTTGATCCACGTCGTGCTGATACTGGCCGACGCCAATGGATTTGGGGTCCAGTTTCACCAGCTCGGCCAGGGGATCCTGCACTCGGCGGCCAATGGAGATGGCGCCGCGCACGGTGAGGTCGTGATCGGGGAATTCTTCTCGGGCCACGGCGCTGGCGGAATAAATGGAGGCCCCAGATTCATCCACCACGCAGATGGGGATGCCCAGCGCTGCGGCGCGGATGCTGGTTTCCGCTTCGCGGGAGCCGGTGCCATTACCCACGGCAATGGCCTGGATGGCAAACTGCTCTACCAAAGCGCTGAGGCGCTGGAGGTCACGGCTGTGGCTGCGCTCGGTGGCCAGGTGCAGCACCTCATGGGCCAGCAGCTCCCCCCGTTCATCCAGGGCCACCACCTTGCAGCCGGTGCGCAGGCCGGGGTCGATGGCCAAGACCCGTTGCCGGCCCAGGGGGGCGGCCAGCAATAACTCGCGCATATTCTGCTGAAAAATGGCGATGGCTTCGCGGTCGGCGCGCTCTTTACTGTGGCCCAAAATTTCATTGGCCAGCGACGGCTGCAATAAGCGACCCCAGGCATCATCGCAGGCCAGGCGTAGTTGTTCATCGGCGGCGGCGCTGCGCCGAGTGCGGCAGCAGTGGCGCTGTACCAGCGCTTTGCCGCGCTCGTCATCGACGCTGGCGCTTACACGTAGGATTTTTTGCTCGGCCCCCCGCAGCAAAGCCAGAATGCGATGGGAGGGGGCCTTGGCCAGGGGCTCTTGCCAGGCAAACCAATCGCGGAACTTCGCCGCTTCCGGGTCATCCTTGCGTTTGCCAATCACCCGTCCCTGCAATTGCGCCTGCTGGGCATACCAGCTGCGCAGCTCTTGGCGCAGGGCCGCGTCCTCGCTGATCTTCTCGGCCAGAATATCCCGCGCCCCGGCCAGGGCGGCCTCGGTGTCGGGAACGTCCTTGTCGGCATTCACAAACTGTTCCGGCCGCAGGGCGTCATCGCCGCGCTCTATAGCCTGGGCCAGGGGTTCCAGGCCTCGTTCCCGGGCAATTGCCGCCCGGGTGCGGCGCTTGGGGCGATAGGGGAGATAGAGGTCTTCCAGGGTGGTAAGATCGGCGGCGGCCTGAATCTGCCCCTGCAACTCCTGCGTGAGCAGATCCCGCTCGGCCAAACTGCTGAGAATGGCCGTTCGGCGCTTATCCAAGGCGGCCAGGCGTTCCAGGCCATCGCGCACCGCGGCAATTTGCACCTCATCGCAGGAGCCGGTGGCCTCCTTGCGATAACGGGCAATAAACGGCACCGTGGCCCCTTCGGCCAATAGCGCGGCAATGGCCGTCACCTGTTGTAGGCGCAGGTCTAA
>REDX01000223.1 GCA_007695355.1 Planctomycetota bacterium | reverse complement strand
CATTAAATAAGCCGAAACGATTTATTTGCGATCACGGAATGGCATTGGGGGTGGGACGGTGTTCCTCCCAAGACGTGGAACGAGGAAACAATGCTGACTTTTCATGTGAGCGTCAACCGCGCGCGGCACCCCTAGGCGGGTCACCGATGCGCCCTCCGTGGCTGCTTTACGGTGTCCAGGGTCTAGTTGAGGCCGAATTGCCGAAGCATGTTGCAGATGCCTCACCTGCCCCTCCATGAAATCTAGGCCAGTGAAATTGTTGCGTAAGTCTACGTAAGGGCATCTCTATATACTCACCCCTGGGAACGCCGAGCCCCAGCTCGGCATTGAGAATAAGGGACTTGCGAAGCAAGTCGACCTTATTTGGTGAGTTTATAGAGGTGCCCGTAAACGAATCTTTGCCCGAATTTAAACGCCCATCTAGCCTGCATGCTCCAGCCTTCTGTATATCCCCCGACGCCGCATGGCAGTCGAAATATTGCCTATTGAACTAGTGTGAGTGGAGTGGTAAATAAGTTGTCGGCTTGTGCGGGGATCGTTGAACATAGCTTGGAGTTCCCATGGGCGTACTTCCCCAAATTCCCGACAAGCCCCCGAATGGTCTAGGTATTTGCTGCATCTGGCGCTTGGAACGGCGCGTGTGGCGACGCTCGGTGTCGCCCTGCTGGCCCTGGCCGGGCTTGGCGCGGCTGCCGAGTCGGTGGGGCCCTTTACCCTGCACCATACGGGCTTGGATCCGGCCGGCCCCCAGCCTGCCCAGGTGGCGCGCGATGGCACGGTGGCCTCGGTGACCTCCAGCGGCGATGACCAGCGGGGCGAACTGTCCTTGCAGCTCTGGGCTGGCGATAACCAGCAGGGGGGCTGGGGATATGGCGGGGTAAATCTGCATGGCCCCGCTACCCGCCCCGCTGCCCAGGGTGGTTTAAATTGCGCCACCAATACGAGGCGAAAACCGCGTCATGTCATCACGCAGTGGTGGAAGGATATGCCATGAGGAGCATGACATCAAATTGTGGGAATGTGGTATCTTTTGCGCTGTTACTGGCGCTATCCATGGGGGGGGCGATGCTGTCTGGCGAAGAGGGGGGCTTACCCACAGACCCGGCCCAGAGACTGTGGCAAGCTGTGTTAGATGAGAATTACAAATTATATACGGAGACACGTCAAGAAGTACTGTCCCTATCAGATAAGGGGTTTTCCCAGGTGATTACTGGCCTTCGGCAGCGTGATGATTGGCGTGCGACTTTTTTGCTCGATGGGCTTCTTGTGCGTCGTGCTCACCCCGTTTTAGCAAAGGATTTTGACCAGCGTTTGTCGTATGTGATTGACTCCCGAAGATATTCCGCCGCTTTGACTTTAATGTACCACCTTGATGGCGCAAAGGAAGGCCGTCTTGACTTAAGAGGTGATGACCACATAAAAACCCGCACATTGGGTCTTGAGATGAGTTTGGTTCCCATGCCGGCGGGCCAAAATAATCAGGCAGAGCATGATCCGGATCTTTTGCGCGCAGAGCTGGTGAGAGAATGTATATGGAATCGCGGATCGGATATGGCTTGGAGGAAAGGGATGGATCGTATAGCGGCCATGATGCGTTCCCCGCCAAGCTGGTATCCACCCCGTGCCCTGTTGAACGCGGTAGGGCCTGGCACCTATAGAGTGCTCAGGGGAATGGTAGAGGGAGGAGATGCAGGGGCGGACAGAGCCGATTTGATGCGCTATCTCGAACTCATCCCAGGCTTTATGGATGAGTATCGGCGACAAAAAGTATGGACCGATCATGACATCCTGGCCTTGGTGCGCATTCTCGGTCAGTTGGATGAAGCGGGTGAGGGGTTCGCTGGGGCAGCCTTGGAGGAATTACGCAACGATGAACGTGCGTCCACGGCCATTGAGCTCTATGAGGAGGAAGTTCGTCGTCTGCAGGAGGCAAGGGATCAGTCGAGAAAGAGGAGGGAGGCGCGGGAAGCAGCCGAGCGGGCCAACTCTCAGGAATCGGATGAAGGCAAAGATCCAGGAGAAAAAGCGCCTTAGGAGCGACCATGAGCTAGAACTAAGATCCACGCCTTGGGTACTATCCTGTTGAATCTAATCCAAGGCAAATTTTTGAAACACAAATGAGCATCTCTATAAACTTACCCCTGGGAACGCCGAGCCCCAGCTCGGCATTGAGAATAAGGGACTTGCGAAGCAAGTCGACCTTATTTGGTGAGTTTATAGAGGTGCCCTTATGTCTATCAGTCGTTCCTCCTTCACCCTCACAGGTATTTTTATCACGGCATTGGTTTTATTGGCCATGGCCCTGCTCTGGCCGTTTATTACTGAGGGGGAGTAATTGATAATGTTTTACAGGTTATATTCGAGCACATCGAAGAATATGCTATATGTCGCAATGATGGTCAGTGTAGTTATGGGTGGCATTTCATGCGGTGAAGAACCCGGTGGCAAGCAGCCATACTATGGAGATGATAGTGTTGTTGTCTTAGTAAATAGGCCTGACGGTCGTCCTATGATTAATCAAGAGATTGCCTTTGTATTCGGTCCTATATCCGGGCAGCCTGCCGATGACTGGATGGAAAATGCTGAGATACTTGTGACAGACAGTGATGGATATATTAAGTTGCCATTACGTAACTTCTATTACGCCGTCCTGGACAATGGCGAACCTCGTTTCTGGCATGGGCAGTACTTCAGTAATTTTATCGATCCTAGGCGTTTTTTTGTAAGTCGCGTTCATCAGCCTGTTATTCAAATATTCCCAAAATATGATCCAAGTAAAGACGTTCGTTCCCCAAAATCCCGAACGGACAAGTTTACTTCGGATCCCTTCACGCCTCAAGAGGTACAAGAGGCGGGTGATTTCCTTGCCTTTTCTGGTCCGATGCCGGAATTAAGCGCAAATAGATTTACTCAGTGGGAGTGTATCGTGCGTTTTGTTCCCATTAACGACATTCCAGCCGAGGCTAAGACGGATCAGTTGATGAAGTCCATTGAATCGATGGAAGCATACGGCGTCATGCAACTATGGCTGCGAATGCCGGATGGATTTCAAGCGTCGATTTTTCATCGCAACCTTTGGCCTCCTGGGACATTGAAAGGGGATGCCGTAACACGGGAGGTATTGGTAGTTGAGACCCTTGTGGCGGACTTAAAAGGAATTGGCGTCGATTTTCAGTGGTTCACCCTTTTAGTTGGGGCCATTGGGCAGACAGGAGGTGCTGCTCAACATCGTGTATCTGGGTGGCTACGCACTTGGGGTGATGAAGACAAAGAACATTGGAAGGTTGAGCTGACTGTGAGTCCAAGGCGCTTTAATAATAACGGTTTTTCGCTAATTCCCCAAAAGCCAATAAAAGACGTCTATGAAGAACACGATTTAATTTTGGACTAACTAATTGACATCAAATTGTTACTGCATTCCTCTCAACCAATTTTTCCATTTCAAGAGTCATCGTAAATTTAGCTCTTATGCGAAGGAATTTTAAGCATGGCTGTCTTGTAATGAGATAAAGGATGACATCGGTCCCAGTTCCAGCAGCATTGTTTGTGGCGCAGGGCATACCCGTTTCGCGCACAGGGCTGCGGCGTTGCGAAAAGCTCGAAATAGCGCTGCTATTCCTTCGCATTCCGCGCCTTGCAGCTGCCCTACCTCGCGGCGAATTCGTCAAGGTATTTCGTGGACAGGATACTAGTCGAGGGGCTCCATGGGGGGCCGGCGTAAATATAAAGTAACGCTGTACTTTTTGCATGTCCTGGCGCGCTTTTTGAGGCCATTTTAGGGGCGCAGGGAGGCGGCGAGGGCGGCGGTGGGGAGGGGGCTGAGGGCGAGGAGGGGGCGGTGGAGTTTGAGGAAGTCTTCGCCGCGTTGCAGCCACTGGGGGTCGTGCTGGCCGAGGCCGAGGAAGAGGCGGGCGGCGATGGCGGCGGCGCCGGGGCTGTGCTCTTGGTCGGCGATGGCCGGTAGTTGATCGCCGGGGAGTTGGCCCTGGGGCTGCACCGGGAGGCTGCCGTCGGCGCGGCGGCAGGCCCAGAGGGCGGCGGCCCAGTGGCGGGCGGGGGCAATTTCGCCGCCCCAGAGTTCCCAGGCTTCGAGCCAGCCGAGGCCGAGCCAGGCGAGGCTGAGGGCATCGGCGGGTTCGGCCTCGCCGAGTACCTGGGGCAGGGGGTTTAGCTGGATGAGGGCGCTTTGCAGGCGCTGGGCTGCCCGCTGGTAGGTCTCAGCGCTGCGTCCGGCCAGTTCGCAGGCGCTGCCGAGGGCGCTGAAGGCCGAGAGCAGCATGCCCTGTTCGGCGAGGATGACCCGGTGGTCGGCCCAGGGTTGGGGGCGTTCGCGGCGGGCCTGGGCGAGGCGGGCGCAGATGGCGGGCAGGGCCTCGGCATCGCCCTCGGCCAGTTCACCGCGGGCCGCTGGCACCGCAAAGCCGTCGGCCAGGGGCGGCCCACTGAGGTAGCGGCGGCGGAAGCGTTCGGCCCCTTCGCGGCCGACCACCGCCGCTGCCCCGGCCTCGTTCCAGGCATAGGTGGCGCCTTCCACCGGCGCCGCCCCAGCGATGGGGGTGAGGGCGTGCAGGCCGTGGCCAAACCAGCCGGATTCCTGCTGCAGACTGAGCAGCCAATCGGCGCTGTGGGTGGCGATATCGAGGTAGAGGGGGATTTGCGCGGCTTCGCTGGCGGCAATCAGCAGGGGGATGAGCTGGGCGCTATCGCCGACGCGCTTGTCAAAGAAGGGCAGCTGCCAGCTGCGGTCTTGGCTGCCGCGGTGAAAGCCGCCGGCGAGGTGGTCGTGGACGCCGCCGCTGATGAGGGCGTTAAGGCTGGTGTAGAAGTGGCTGCGGGCGCCCTCGCTCAGCTCATGGCGCAGGAGGCGCTGGGCCAAAAAGCTTAAGGGGCCGTGGCCGAGGGGGCGGGGGTCATCGCCAAAACCGCCCTCAAGGGTATCGGCGGCTTCCATGCAGGCGGCTTCGCAGGCATCGAGGATGAGCTTGGCCTGGCGCTGGGGCTTTGGCGGCAGCTGCTGCAGGGGGGCGAGGGCTTCGGCCAGGCCGGAGGCGGCGCTCATGAGGGCGGCCGGTTCTTCGGCCCAGGTGCTCACCACCTGGAGGAGGACGCTGGCGACTCCGCGGCGGCGCTGGGCATCGCGCATGGGGGCGTAGGGCATGGCCCCCACCGGCCGGCCGTCCGGCAGCAGCACCAGCAGGGCGGGCCAGCCCTGGGCATTGGCGCTGAGGGCCAAAACCTGCTGGCAGAGCTGGGCCGGGCCGGGGAGGCTTGCGACTTCGGCGCAGACCAGGCTGCAGGTCTCGCCAATGAGGGAGATCAATTCCGCATCGCTGGCCAGGGCATCGGCCATGCGCCAGCTCCAGGCATCCAGGCTTTGGCCGAAAAACACCAGAATGGGCCGGCCGGCATCGCTGGCCAGGGCCTCGGCAAGGCTGGGCTGGGGCAGGGGGATGGCTGCGCAGCGGGCAAGGAAGGGGGAGCGGGCCTGACTCATGCCCAGGCCGCGGCTCCGGCCGCCGCCAACTCGCGTAGGGTGTCGAGATCGGAACAGCGCACCCAGTGCCCGGGCTCGGCCTCCTGCAGGCGCAGGGGATCGTCGGCGAAGGCGGCGGCGTGGCGGGGGAAGCGCTGGCGCATGCGCTTGGCCGAGGGCATCTCGAGGGGACTGGGGAGATCGCCCTGGAGGCGGATGCGCTCGCGCTTGTGCCCCGGCTCGTCGGCGGGGATGGCCGAGAGCAGGACCTGGGTATAGGGATGCAGGGGGCGCTGGTAGATGCTATCGCAGTCGCCGATTTCGACAATTTCGCCCAAGTACATGACCGCTACCCGGTCGCAGAGGTGGGCCACCACCGCCAGATCGTGGGCGATAAAGATATAGGCGAGGCCGAATTCGCGCTGCAAATCGCTGAGCAGATTGATTACCTGGGCTTGCACCGAGACATCGAGGGCGGAGACCGGCTCGTCGCAGACGATCAATTCCGGTTTCAGGCTGAGGGCGCGGGCAATGCCAATGCGCTGGCGCTGACCGCCGGAGAATTCATGGGGAAAGCGATGCAGGTGCTCGGCCCCCAGGCCCACCCGCTCAAGCAGGGCCACCGCCTCGTCCTTGGCCTGGTGTTGGTTCATCAGGCCGTGGGCAACCAGAGGCTCGCTCAGGATTTCGCCGACGCTCATACGCGGATTGAGGCTGCCGTAGGGATCCTGGAAAATCATCTGCATATGGCGCCGTTGCCGCCGCAGCTGGGAGGGCGAACAGGCCATGAGATCCTGGCCGCGGAACTGGATGCTGCCGGCGCTGGGCTCGATCAGGCGCATGAGGCAGCGGCCGGCGGTGGTTTTGCCGCAGCCGGATTCGCCCACCAGGCCAAGGGCGCTGCCGGCATGGACATCCAAGTCCAGCCCTTCCACGGCATGGACATGGCCCACCGTACGGCCCAAAAGGCCGCGCCGAATGGGGAAGCGCTTGCACAGGCCGCGCACGCGAAGCAGGGGCTGGCTATCCAGGCTCATAGGCCCCTAGGCTAGCAGGGCCAGGGCCCTAGCCCAAGTGACAATCTGCGCAGCAATCCTAGCGAAGGCAAGATGGGGCCGCACCATGCTTATTTGGGGCAAGAAATGCCGCCAAGGTGGGCAATCTTGCGCTCCCCCCCCCCTTTGGGGTGCTTGTTGCTGGCCGATCGGGAGATTGGCGATCCCGGGGCAAAGCTTGGCGGGGCCCAGGGATTGGCGCCAAGACTCCGGTTGCTGCCGCGTTGCGGGTCTTATCCTGCGCTCTCTCGCTGAAGGAGTGCCCTTGCCGTCCGTCCGCCGTATTGCGCTTATAGGTTGCCTCACCCTCTGCACCGCCGCTGGGCTGGCCGATCTTTCGGCGGTGGAAATGCAGCAGCCGCAAGTCGCTGAAGTCATCGTCCAAGGTGCCGAGCGGCTGCATCCTGATCGGGTGCGTGCCCGTCTGGCGACCCGGGCTGGCGCCCCCCTTGATCGCACTCAATTAGCCGATGATGTGCGCGCGATTCACGAAATGCGGGCCTTCACCGGCATCCGCACCGAAGTGCAACCTCTGCCTGACGGCCGGGTGCGGGTCATTTTCGTGGTCAATGAATTACCTTATGTGGGCAATGTCAGCATTACCGGCGTGCCCTATTTCACCCGCCGCAGTCTGCGCACCGAGGTGCGCACGCGCCGCGGCCAGCACCTCGATCCGCAAATCTTAGAGCGCGACCGCCGGCGTTTATTAGACGCGCTCCAGCGCCGCCGCTTTTTGCATGCGACGGTAACCCCGCAAACCCAGGTCGATCCCGATTCGGGCATCGCCAATGTCGTCTTTGTCATCGATCGCCGGGAGAAGGTACAAGTGGCCCGGGTGCTCTTTGACGGCATGCCGCCTGGGGCCCATCCCTTCTTTATCCAAGGCCGCTTGACGAATCGCCCGGGTACGCCCTTTGATGAAGAGATGCTGGAGTGGGATAGCGGGGCGGTGGCCCAGTATCTCAACGATCAGGGCTTTCTTGACGCCAAAGTCACCCGCGTGCGCCATGAGTTTTTCGATGCTGTCGAAAGCTGGGAAGAGCGTTACCGCCATGGTCCGCAACTCATACCCGAGGGGAAAACCAATAACCGCGTAGTAATCACTTACTTCGTCGATCCTGGCCCACGCTACCGTCTGCGCAGCGTGCGCTTTTTGCACGACCCGGAATTGGCGACGGAAAGCGAATTGCGCAGCGCCTTTACCATGTCCGATGGCGACATTTTCCGTCGTCAGGCAGTGGATGCCGGTAGCGAGGCAGCACGGCGGGTGGTGGCCAACCGCGGCCATGCCCGGGCGCGCATTGAGGAAGAGCGGATTATCGATCCGGAGTCCAACCAGGTGGATCTCACCCTGCGCTTGCTGGAGGGATCGGTGTACCATATCGGGCGCGTCGACCCGGATGGCAATACGGTGACCCGCGATCAAGTCATCCGCCGTGCCATCAGCCTGCGTCCCGGTGATCTCTACAATCAAGATGCCCATGAGCGCTCGCGCACGCAAATCGTGCGTACGGGTATTTTCCGCAACGAGCCGCCGCGGCCGGTGACCATCGATACCCTCTTTGATCCTCAGCGCCCCGACGAGGTGGATTTGCGGGTGCGCGTCGCTGAAGATGATACTGGGCGATTTACTTTCCAAGTGGGCTGGTCTTCGGCTGTGGGTATCGTTGGTCAGGTCAGTTATGAAGAGCGAAATTTCGATTTCGTTGGCGCCCTGATCGACAGGCAGCACTGGCGTGGTGGCCAGCAAACCCTTGGTGCCAGCGTCTCCTGGTCGCAAGATCGTACTTCGGCCAGTGCGCGCTTTCTCAATCCCCGAGTTCTTGATAGTAACTACTATCTTTCCTTGGGCTTCCGCCGCACCGATGATGCCAGTTTTGATTGGGATGAAGTGCGCCTGGTGCCGACGGCCACCATTGGTCGCTACTTCTTCGACCGCGATCTTCTGCTGTCCTTAGGGTATTCTTATACGCATCTGAAAACCCGGCGTTTTGATCTCGATGCCCCCAACGATGCCTTGCTGCGGGCCAATGGGCGCTTTCACGAAAACTCCCTCATTCTGCGCCAGATCTACGATGCCCGTGATAACCCGGCATTTCCCACTTCCGGGCTACGCGTCTCCCTAGAGCAAAGCATGCATGGTGAATGGGGCTTAAGCGCATCAAATCCCTATTATGAGCTTACGGGAACATTCAGCGCCCATATTCCCCTCTTCGAATCAGAATTGGGCGGCGTCACCTTTCTCGAATTCCGCCAGCGCGGTTCGATGTTAGAAGGTATGGGCTCGGATGGCTATGTGCCGTTTTACGCTCGTTACCGCGGTGGTGGCCCCGGGCCGCGACATCGCGGCTGGAACGCCAATACCCAGGGCCCGCGACGGGAAAATATTGTTGGTTTGACCGCACGCGCTGGCGGCACCCGCGAAGTGCTCAGCACCCTCGAATTAAATGTGCCTGTTCAGGGCACCAATCGCGGCCTGCGAGCGGTATTCTTCGCCGATTTTGGCCATATTTGGGACGATTATCGGGCCGCCGATGATCAGCCTGTAACTGCCTTGCAAAACCGTGCCTCGCAGCTATTCCCGACCTTTGCAACGCAAATAGGTGACAATACTGGGTCAACATGGGAAGATGCCCGTTCGCCCCGTCTCTCCGATTTTTCCCTGGCCGTTGGTGGTGGTATTCGCCTGCCCGCCTTCTTGCCCATTGCCCTGGATCTGGCCTATGTCATTGACCCCAAGCCGGGCCAGTCTAGTACCGTTTTCCACTTCTCTATTAGCGGAGGTTTTTGATTTATGACGCGTTTTTTCCTAGCCTGTGTATTTGCCCTGGCGCCTCTCCTTCCCTGTGCGGCGTTAAGTATTGGCACGATTAACCTTGAGAAAGTCTTCGAAGAAAGCCGCCTGGTCAGCGAGCGCTCGGCACAGCTGCGCAGCGTTGCCCAAGAAGCCCAGGGCAAACTCGAAGAGTTGACCAGCGAGTTGCGCAACCTCGAAACCGAGCTGCAGATCCGCCCCTCAACCCATCCTCGTCACGCGGAATTCCGCGAGCGCTTTGAAGTCGCCAAGCTACGCCGGGATCTCTTCCGCGATCGTCTCTCCAGCGACCTGCAAAACCGGGAAATGGCCCTGCTGCGCGAAAGCTATGATGATATGCGGCAGCTCATTGCCGAGTTTGCCCGTGAGCGCCAATTGGCGATGGTTTTCTTGGTCAGCGAGGGGGCCATTGAAGCCGGTTCGGTGCAAACCATGCGCGTTCTTATGGGACAGCGCAATGTCCTTTATGTCGATCCCCAATTCGATATGACCGAAACGTTTACCGCCTTTGCCAATAGCCGTTTTCGCGGTTCTCGCGATGCTGATGCCGATGCGGGGGCCCCCTAATGCAGGTAACGGTGGGCGAGATTGCGACCTTCCTTGGCGGCCAGGTGGTTGGTGATGAACAGCGCCTGATTACCGGCATCTCCTCCCTCGCCGAGGCCGCCGATGGTGACATCAGCTTTCTCGCCAATCCCCGCTACGAGCCCATGCTTGAGGAGACCAGCGCCGCGGCGGTATTGGTGGCGAAGGCTTCGGCATCGGCTCGGGTGGTGCAAATCGTGGTTGATCATCCGGATTTCGCCTTTGCCAAGGTGGTGCAGCAGTACGGCCCGCAGCCACGGCCGATGGCGGTGGGCATTCATCCCACGGCGGTGATTGGCGAAGGTGTCGAAATCGGCGAAGATGTGCGTATTGGTGCCTATGCGGTGGTTGGTGATGGCACCCGCATTGGCGCCGGTTGCCGAATTTTTCCGCATGCCGTGATCGGCGATGACTGTTGGCTGGGCGAAGCCTGCATTATCCATCCCCATGTTACTGTGCGTGAACGCTGCCAACTGGGCCATCGAGTGACGATCCATTCCAGCGCCGTGATTGGCTGCGATGGATTTGGTTATGCGTCGGTAGCGGGGGTGCATCACAAAATCCCCCAGGTCGGCGTGGTGATCATTGGCGACGACGTAGAGATTGGTTCATGCACCACCATTGATCGCGCTCGCTTCGGTAAAACCGTCATTGGTTCTGGTACCAAGATCGATAATTTGGTGCAGATCGCCCACAATGTCGAAATTGGCGAGCATTGCATTATTGTGGCTCAGGTTGGGATTGCTGGCTCGACAACCCTCGGTAAGTACGTTACCATGGCCGGCAAGTCTTCGGCGGTGGGGCATCTCAGCATCGGGGATCAATCGGTCATTGCAGCCGGTGCTGGGGTTACCAAGAATCTACCGCCAAAGGCGGTGGTGGCAGGGGCCCCAGCCCAAGACATTAAATCTCACCACGCTCAGGTGGTCTATCAACGTCGCATGCCGCGCCTCCAGGCCACGGTCAAAGAACTCGAGCGGCGCCTAGCAGAACTGGAGCAACGCGTGAAGGACAATCAGGCATGACAGCGCAGCGCACGATTGCTCAAGAAGGCCGCGTCGAAGGCGCCGGCCTTCATTCTGGCGAATACGTACACGTGGTATTTAAACCCGCCCCGGCTGATACCGGCATGGTTTTTGTGCGCACCGACCTTCCCGGATCGCCCAGTATCCGTGCCCATCCCGATCGTTTGTGCCAGCGCATGCGCCGCACCGCCATGGCCCAGGGCGAAGTCGAAGTGCATACCACCGAGCACTTCCTCTCTGCCGCCTATGGCTTAGGCATCGATAATTTGATTATTGAGATCGACGGGGTAGAGCTCCCTGGCCTTGATGGTTCAGCCTTAGAATTTGCCAAATGCCTCAGTCAGGCAGGGATTGTCGACACCGATACCGCGCGGCGGGAATTTAATTTAAGCGAAACCTTGACCATCGTCGTTGGCGATGCCCATCTCGTCGCCATGCCCTACGCCAATGGCCTCAAGATTACCTACACCCTTGATGACCACGGCGGGGCTTTGAAAGCCCCGCAAATGGTCGAGGTCGAAGTCAACGACAAGACCTTTATGCAGCAGATTGCCCCAGCACGAACTTTCTGCCTAGCCCAGGAAGTCGAAGCCCTGCGCGCCATGGGCCTGGGCAAGGGGGCCACCTATCAAAATACCTGCGTCTTCGATGGCGAACGGGTAATTGAGAACGAACTGCGCTTCCCCGATGAAGCCGCTCGCCACAAGATGCTGGATTTAATCGGTGACCTCGCCCACACCACGCGGCGGGTCAATTGTCACATTATCGCCATGCGCTCTGGCCACCGCGAAAATATGGCCCTGGTGCAAGAGCTTAATAAGCGCATCCAGCTTTCAGAGCGGCCACCGCATGTCTTTGATGTCGCCGATATCCTGCGCATGCTGCCCCACCGCTACCCCTTCCTGCTGGTAGATCGGGTAATCGACTATGAGCCCGGTAAATATGTAGTGGGGATTAAAAACGTCACCATTTCCGAGCCCTTTTTCCAGGGCCACTTCCCCGGCTTGCCGGTAATGCCGGGGGTTCTGCAGATTGAAGCGATGGCCCAAACCGGGGCTGTGCTGCTGCTCTCGGATCCGCAATTTGCCGGCAAGGTGCCCTTATTTATGTCTCTTGATAAGGCCAAATTCCGCCGCGCCGTGTATCCCGGTGATCAAATGCGCATCGAGGTAGAAGTCCTGCGTCTGCGCCCGATTATGAGCGCCTGCCGGGCCCGCGTCCTGGTCGATGGCCAGGTCTGCTCAGAAGCCGAAATCCGCTCGGTACTCACCGACCGTCCCTACTAATTTACGGGGTATTCCTGCAGGAATTGCACCAGGATGTCGGGCTGTAAGGTTGGGCAGGTGGCTATCAGCCTTGGCAATAGTGAGGCCCGCTCATTGCTGAGCGGGCCCGATAGTTGCCAAATCCTTGCTGGGATGTCTGGGCGTTATTCGGCCGGTGGCAGAATCACCGAGTCGATGACGTGGATGACGCCATTGCTGGCTTTGATATCGGCAATAATCACTTGCGCATCATTGATCTTTACAGCGCCATCAACGACGGTGATGGTGATCGGGGCGCCATTGACGGTGGTCGCCTGTTGGCCATCAAGTTTAACCGCTTCGCTGGCGGGAACTGCGCCGGCCAGCACGTGATAGGTGAGAATGGCCGTCAGTTGCTCGGTGCTAAGGGCCTCTAGGGTTCCCTCGGGCAGCTTGGCAAAGGCGTCGTTAGTCGGAGCGAAAACGGTGAAAGGGCCTTTCCCAGAGAGAGTTTCCACCAGACCAGCGCTGGTGACGGCGGAGACCAGGGTGCTGAAACGCGCATCGCCGGCGGCAATTTCGACAATCGTTGAGGTGGGGGCGGCGGCTTTATCATGCTCGCTGTGGTCGTGCTCATCGGCACGGAGATTGCAGCCGAGGGTCAAAATGGCGGCAGCGAGCAGGATGCTGCTGATGAGAAGTAATCGAGGCATGGGGGGATTCCTTTGGGCTTAGGGCCACTGGGGTTTATGGGAAAGATTTAGATGAAAGCATTTCTTTTCTGATCTTCCTCAATTCTACGGGGTATCCCGCATGCGTGTTTGGTATAGCGCGATGTTTTTTTTGTCCGCTGCATCTGCTGGACACAGGGCATGGCTTATCCGGGCTATTTGAATGCGTTCCTGGCGGTAGCTGCTTGCGCGCTGTGCCAGGCAACGATGGTATGCAATCATGACGCAGGGTGTGGATCATTTCCAGCCACCACCAGCGGCGCCTTCAGCGGCTGCCGCCGAGGCCCGCCTACGTGCCGATTTCGCAGCCCGGCCGCGGGGCCAGCGTCTCTTGGTGGCTTTTAGCGCCGGAGTGGATTCAACCTATCTGCTGGCGGTGGCGCAGCAGGAGCGGGGTGAGGATGTCTTGGCAGTTACCGCTGACAGCCCTAGCCTCGCCCGTTCATCTTTGGCGGAGGCCCAGGCCTTTTGTGCCGAGCGCGGGATTGATCACCGCTTGGTGCGCACCGATGAATTCGAACATGAGGCCTATGTCGCCAATCAGGGCCTGCGCTGCTATGAATGCAAGGCGGCCCTTTTCCGGGCCATGCATGGCATGGTACGTGCCATATCGTTAGATGGTGATCAGGCCTATGATTTGTTATTGGGTGCGGTCGTTGATGATTTCGCCGATGTCCGTCCGGGTTTACGGGCGGCAGCCGAGGCAGGTGCGCGGTGGCCATTAGTTGATGCTGGCTTCACGAAGCAGTGGGTACGCGAGGCCTCGCGCGGGCTCGGCTTGTCGAGCTGGAATCGCCCGGCTGAGCCCTGCCTCTCGTCGCGCTTCCCTTACGGTGAACCGGTGACCAATGAGGGCTTGCGGATGATCGAGGCGGCGGAGGCGGCCTTGCGCTTTGCTGGCTTTAGCGACTGTCGTGCCCGCCATCATCGGATTGGCGATGGGCGGGGATTTCTTTGCCGGATCGAGGTGCCGGCGGCGGAGTTGCCCGAGGTGCTGGCCCAACGGGAAGCCCTGCAGGCAGCGTTGCATCGCATTGGCTATACCTTTATTAGCGTTGACCTGGCCGGTCTTAAATCCGGGGGGTTTAATCAATTGCTGAGAGCGGAGGCACCGTGAGCGCAGAATCCCTACCCTCGCTAAACCTTGATCTGGCCCGCGCAAAGCGCTGCGGCTATCCCGAAGTGGTGTACGGAGCTGGCAAGACGGTGGCGGAAACGGTGACCGCGGCCCAGCGCTTGGTTGCGGCCCACGGCCGGGTCTTGGTCACCCGCTGCCGCGAGGAGCAGCTGGCGGCCTTGCAGGCCGGCTTGCCCGATGGCGAGGTGTGGTCGCGCTGCGGGGCGTTTTTGGTGGGCCCCCTGGAGGCCCGTGGTGGTATGGTTTTGGTGGTCAGCGCTGGCACCTCCGATGAGGTAGTGGCAGAAGAGGTGGTGGTAACCCTGCGCGCCCGCGGTGCCCATTATCAGCGTCTTCAAGACTGCGGGGTTGCCGGCATCCATCGCCTGTTGAGTCAGCAAGAGCTCTTGGCTCAGGCTCAGGTGGTGGTGGCGGTGGCCGGCTT
>REDX01000195.1 GCA_007695355.1 Planctomycetota bacterium | reverse complement strand
CCCACCCCTGACTTTGTTCCCGGGTGGGGTTGGCGCTTGGCCCCGATTATTTTCGTAACGGTTATTATCCTTGGTTTAAGCGTCTTTGCTGGCCCCCTGTTTACCTTCTCTGAGATCGCTGCCGAGCGCTTGCTTGACCAGAGCGGCTATATCGAAGCGGTACTGGGGCCAGAGCGCGCGGCGGAATTGCTAACTGCTCCAAGCCTTGCCCTAACTCAGGAGGTTCTGCCATGAATTTACTGAGCTTGCATTTATTGCTTATTATCGGCTGGGTCGCCCTCACCGGTGATGCCAAGGCGGGGAATATTGTCCTCGCTGCCATTGCCGCCACCATTGGTCTGTGGTTATCCCGGCGCACCCTCGAGGCTAGCGATTATCTCCGGCGCATTCCCCTGGCGCTGTTCTTTATTCTGCGTCTGGTGTGGGATTTAGTGATTTCGAGTTTTATCGTGGTGCATGACGTCTTTACTCCCACCAATCATTACAAGCCGCGCATTCTGCGGGTCCCGGTGAAGGGGGATACGGATCTGGAACTGGCCTTCCTCGCCAGTTGCATCACCCTCACCCCTGGCACCACTGCCCTGGATGTCACCGATGACCGCTCGGCCCTGATTGTGCATGCCATGTATGCCGCCGATGCCGAAGCTATCCGCCGGCAGATTAGTCACGATTTGGAGCCCCGCCTGCTCAACGTGATGCGCGGCAAGTCCGCTGGAGGTCACTAATATGTTTACCTATGCGGTGTTTATCGCTGGCGCCCTGATTGTCGTCAGCTTGCTTTTGTCGCTCTTCCGCTTGCTGCGCGGCCCCACCCTTGCCGATGCGGTGATTGCCCTTGATCTGATTACCACCCTGGCGGTGGGTGCGATGGGGGTAACCGCCCTCGCCACCGGCCACGCCCTCTATATCGACATTGCCATTGTGGTGGGTCTGGTGGCCTTCCTGGCAACGGTCGCCCTGGGTACCCTGGTTGAATACGAAGGCCGGAGGAAACAGGCATGATCGCTGAAGTTATCGCCTCGATTCTGGTGATTGGCGGAGCATTTTTTATGTTCACCGCTGCCCTTGGCATTGTCCGCATGCCCGATATTTACACCCGCTTGCACTGTTCCACCAAGAGCGCGACCCTGGGGGTGGGTTTGATTTTGCTGGCGGTGGCAGTGAACAGTGGTGAAGGGGCGGTGTGGGCCCGCGCCATTGCTGGCATTGCCTTTTTTATGCTGACGGTGCCGGTGGCAGGTCACATCCTGGCCCGCGCCGGTTATCGGGTGGGGGCTAAGCAGTGCGCCGAAACCCTCTCCGATGAGTGGGCCAATGAAGGCGGACCTTCGACAACGCCAGTTCGCGAAGAAACCCGTCGCTATGAAGCGATTGATCCCCGCCGGGCACCAGCGGATTGAGCGGCACGGCGCCGATCTTAGACGATCTAGCGGCCGATCGCCGTCGCCGTCAGCGCCTTATACGGCAATTGACCGCGGCTCTGCCCAATCTCGAGCCGCGCTTCTTAGCTGCTTTTGAAGCCGTTCCCCGGCACCACTTTCTGCCGGAAATCCTGCGCGCTCAGGCCTATGATAACTGCCCCCTCGGCATCGGTGCCGGGCAAACCATCTCGCAGCCAGAGGTGGTTCTGCACATGCTGGCCCTCTTGGATCCGCAGCCGGGGCAGGTGGTCCTCGACCTGGGTTGTGGATCGGGCTGGGTTAGCGCCCTCCTTGCCCAATTGGTGGGGCCAACGGGTTTGGTGGTGGCCACCGAGCGCCATGCCAGTCTGCTTTCATCGGCGCGCCGGGTGCTTGCCGCCTATGCCGATCAGGAAAGGGGGGCGATGATTTCCCTCGCCCTTGCCGGCAGCGCCCCTGGATACCCCGATCACGCCCCCTATGACCGCATCCATGTAGGCTGCTGTGCCCCCGGCGGCATTCCCCTGGAATTGCTCAGCCAATTGGCGGCCCCAGGTCGGATGGTGATTCCCGTCGGCCAACACGGTGGCGACCAGCGCCTGCAGTTGCTGATTAAAGACGTCGATGGTCATAACCAGCAGCAGGAGCTGGATCCGGTTCTCTTTGTTCCCCTGTTACCCGGCGGTGATTAGACGCCCACAACCTCGCACAACTTTGGGGGATTAGCGACAGCGCCGATTATGGCGTATCATCACCCGGCCTTTACCCAGGCTTGAGGGCTGGATCGATTATCGGCTAATCTAAGAGCCCCAATTGTTTGGCTTTGTAGCGGGCGATGCGGGGGGTGGTATCGAGTAGTCGGGCGGCCGCGCTAATGTTTCCATCGCAGCGCTTGAGGGCATCGGAAATGAGATCGCGTTCAAGGGCAGCAACCCGTGATTCTAAGGAAAGGGGATGCAGCTCGGCTTCCTCGGGCGGCATCTGCAAACTTGGCGGCAGGTGATGCTGGTGGATGACGCCTTCTTCGGCTAATACGACGGCGTGTTCAAGGGAGTTTTCCAATTCCCGGATATTCCCCGGCCAGTGATAGCTGAGCATGGCGTTAATGGCTGGGGTGCTAATGCGCTGGATGTTCTTGCCGAGGCGCTTGCCGTAGATGTCAGCAAAATGATCGGCAAGCGCGACAATATCGGCGCGGCGATCACGCAGGGGCGGGAGATGCAGGGGGAAGACGTTAATGCGGTAAAACAGATCTAAGCGAAAAAGGCCGGATTCGACCATGGCTTGCAGATTGCGGTTAGTGGCGCAAACAATCCGCACATCTGCGGTAATGGTCTGGTTTGAGCCAACGCGTTCAAACTGGCGTTGCTGCAGAACGCGCAGCATCTTTACTTGAGTTGCTTGGCTAAATTCACCGATTTCATCGAGAAATAAGGTGCCGCCTTCGGCCTCTTCAAGGCGGCCTCGTCGCTGTTGTACAGCGCCAGTAAAGGCACCTTTTTCATGGCCAAATAATTCACTCTCAAGGAGGTGTTCATTTAGAGCGGCGCAGTTTACGCGGACCAGTGGCTTAGCAGATCGTCCACTGCTAAAATGAATGGCTTCGGCAACGAGTTCCTTACCGGTTCCCGATTCACCAGTGATTAATACCGTGATATCGGAAGGGGCGACTTGGGCAATGCGCAGCAATACCTCCTGCATTGGCCGTGATCGGCCGATCATGTGGGTGGGCCCCAATCGCTCGCCGAGCCGTTGACGCAGGCGAAGATTTTCTTCGGTGAGGGCTAATTGCTCGGCCTCGGCTTCCCGTCGCAGTTGGGCATCGTGGGCGATCATGGTAGAGATAATTCCCAGGAGATCTGCTTGCTCGTCTAAATCCCCGAGATGAATTGGGATATCTGCGGCCAAGGTGCCAACAACCTGTTGGTCAACGGTGATGGGAACACAGATATAGGCAAAATCTCGACTTTCGTGGTCCTCGCGATGATGAATCATATTCAAGAAAGAGGGCTCATCTGAGATGCGAGGCACAATACAGCGTTTCCCAGATGCAAGAACTCGGCCATTGATACCTTGGCCCCTGCGATAGCGAATAGATGGGCGATCGGTGAGGGCGGGTGCGCTATCAACATAGAGTTCTTGGCCATCATCACCAAGTAGCAAAACGGTACAGCGGCGCCAGGAAAGCAACTCTTCCAAGCGTTCAAGGGCACACTGAACCCCAAGGTGCTTGTGTTGAGGATGACCAGCGAGTTCTCTCGCAACAATATCGAGGGCGGCCAAGCGTTGGGCTTTTTGCTGACGATCATTCCAATGATGGCAGGCCTCATCGGGGATGAGGCGTTCGGCGCCGGGGCAGTAGCGTTGGGGTTGATCAGCCATGCGCATCCCCTTGGTTAGTGCCTTATTGTCGACTGGGGCGATTGAGGGAACCGAAATCAATGATCAATCAACAAACATAGCCGTGATAGCTGTTATCAGGCCTCTACCGCTCGCTCCGGGTGCGGGGAATCGTCGTGGGAAAGTGATATTTGTATCTTCAGGGCTGTGTCAACGGCATCGCCAATTGTCCTTCCCCGTTCCAGGTTTGCACGTGTTCAGGACCTATAGAGCTTAATGATTCGGCGCTCAGATACTGCCAAGAAAATCAGGGAAGCTGATTAGCAAAACCTTGTAACTGGGTGAAGATAACAGATTTGAAGCGCATCGAGGGACTGGGGATGGTAAAACGAAGCCCACCCATGCAAAAGCGATAAAGTGGGCATAACCTCCAAGGATTGCAGGGATGCAGGGCACAGCCAGGGGCCGCGCCGAGGGGTCCACAACTCCCCCAGCGCAGCCCTAGAGAACCAATAGAGGCAGACTGGAAGAGGGGATGGCTGAGGCGTCAGACAAAATTGTTCAAGCCCAGAAGAATCGCCTCAGAAACGCTAACAGAATTGTCGCATGGCATCTAAACCCTTTGGTGAATAAGACTTTGAGGCCGAAAAATTCGTAATTAAAGGGCTTTAGTTTTAAATGGCATAACAAATTTGTAGAGGCCCCTGGGAGTGACATTTGAAACGAAAAAACCCTGTAATTGAACCTTATACAGCCCTAGCAAACCCCTTTCCTAAATTGGCTTAGACATCCAGCAGCAGGGATTTTAGGCGATCTACGCTGTCGTGCCAAAGATCCTTGGCACGGTTGAGACATGAGGTTTACCATCAACGCCCTTCATGGTGCCGCCGCCTTAAGGCCTCCGCTGGATGTCAAGCAAACGGTGCCCTAACCCACTCCCGAAAGGAGTTTCCCATGCGTAAGATCGCAATTTACGGCAAAGGTGGCATCGGTAAATCCACCACCACCCAAAACACTGTGGCTGCCCTCGCCGAGATGGGCCGTAAGGTCATGGTCGTCGGCTGTGACCCCAAGGCCGATTCGACTCGCCTGCTGCTGGGCGGCCTGTCTCAGCGCACCGTGCTCGACACCCTGCGCGAGGAAGGTGAGGATGTCGAACTCGACGATATCCTGCTGCCAGGTTACGCCTCATCCCTGTGCACCGAATCCGGCGGCCCCGAACCCGGGGTGGGCTGTGCCGGCCGCGGCATCATTACCTCGATCAATATGCTCGAACAGCTCGGCGCCTATGATCCGGAAAAGAACCTCGACTACACCTTCTACGATGTCCTTGGTGACGTGGTCTGCGGCGGTTTCGCCATGCCCATCCGCGAAGGCAAGGCCGAAGAGATCTACATCGTCGTCTCCGGTGAAATGATGGCCATGTATGCGGCCAACAATATCTGCAAGGGTATCTGTAAGTTCGCCCAGAGCGGTGTGGTGCGCCTCGGCGGCCTGATCTGCAATAGCCGCAATACGGATAACGAGCGCGAGCTGATCGAAGAACTGGCCCGCCGCTTGGGCACCAAGATGGTGCACTTTGTGCCCCGCGACAATGATGTGCAGCGTGCTGAACTGCGCCGCAAGACGGTCATCGAATGGGATCCGAATGTGCCCCAGGCCAATGAATACCGCACCCTGGCGCGGAATATCGAAGCCAATGACCTGCGCGTCATCCCCACCCCCCTGGAAATCGAAGAACTGGAAGAACTGCTGATCGGCTTCGGTATCGCTGCCTGATCACGGTGCATCTGCGCTGGTCGGATGGTCCGCCAGCATCGTTTGGCCCGGCATCGCTCCCACCCCACACAGCAAGGGGGCGATGCCGGCCGACCACCAGCCCCGCTCTCTTACCGTCAAGGAACCCTCCCATGAATCCTCCTGCCACTACCACTCACCCACGGCCTGACGCGGAAAGCGTGCGCCAGGCGATGATCGAAGCCTTTCCCAAAAAGGTTGCCCGCAAGCGTGCCAAGCACATTGTGGTCAACGATGGCTCGGCCACCCCCCAAGAGATTGAGGCCAATACCCGCACCGTGCCCGGCATTATCACCCAACGCGGCTGTACCTATGCCGGCTGTAAAGGCGTGATTCTCGGCCCCACCCGTGATGTCCTCTCGATTACCCACGGCCCCATCGGCTGCGGCTACTACTCCTGGCTGACCCGCCGCAATCAAACCCGCCCGCCCACCGATGCCGATGCCAACTACATTACCTACAGCCTGTCTTCGGATATGATGGAAGACCAGATTGTGTTCGGCGGTGAGAAGAAACTCAAAATCGCCATTCGCGAGGCCTACGAAACCTTCAAGCCCAAGTCCATCGCCATCCACGCCACCTGCCCGGTGGGCCTGATCGGTGACGATGTGCACGCCGTGGCCCGCGAAATGAAGGCAGAGTTGGGGATCAATATCTTCGGCTTCTCCTGCGAAGGCTACAAGGGCGTATCGCAGTCCGCCGGCCATCACATTGCCAATAATAAGATCTTCCAGGAAGTCATCTCCCACGAAGGTTATGACAATGGCCACGAATCCCTAGAAAAGCCCACCGGCCCCTTCCGCATTAATCTGCTGGGTGAATACAATATCGGTGGCGATGCCTTTGTGATTGAAGATCTCTTCGAGCGCTGCGGTATCAATATGGTCGCATCGTTCTCCGGCAATAGCACCTACGACCAAATGGCCCTGTCCCGCCACGTGGAATTGAATGCGGTCATGTGCCATCGCTCGATCAATTATATCGGCGAAATGATGGAAAAATCCTACGGCATCCCCTGGATCAAGGTCAATTTCATCGGTGCCGAGCAGACCGCCAAGAGCCTGCGCCGCATTGCCGCCTTCTTTGGTGATGACGGTCTCATGGCCCGGGTCGAAGCGGTAATCGCCGAAGAGATGCCGGCTGTGGAGAAGGCCCGCCTTGATGCCCATAGCCGCTGCCAGGGCAAAACCGCCATGCTCTTTGTCGGCGGCAGCCGGGCCCATCACTATCAGTACCTGTTCCACGAACTGGGCATGGAAACCATCGCCGCTGGCTATGAATTTGGCCACCGCGACGACTACGAAGGCCGTCAGGCATTACCCAGCATTAAGATCGATGCTGACTCGCGCAATATCGAAGAGATCACCGTCCAACGTCATGATGCCGAATATGTGGACCGCAAGGATCCCGCCGCCGGCGAACGGGTTGCTGCTGTGGGTGGTGTTGGCGGCGAAGGCTACAACGACTACCACGGTCTGATGCCCGAGATGAAGGAAGGCACCTTAACCATCGACGATATTTCCGAGCACGAGCTCAATGTCCTGATGGAACAGTGGAAGCCGGACATTATCTGCTGCGGTATTAAAGAAAAATACGGCATCCAGAAGCGCGGCGTGCCCTCCAAGCAGCTGCACTCCTACGACTACGGCGGCCCCTACGCCGGCTTTGCCGGGGCGATCAATTTCTACGCCGAAATCGATCGCATGGTCAACTCCCCGATCTGGGCCTTTATTAAAGCTCCTTGGCAAGGGGCTGCCTAGTGCCTGAGGGGTTTTACCCCTCGCCCTGCGGTCCCTTCACCGTCCTTCACTCATAATCAATCCGGAGAAACCCCATGTTACTCAGACACACTGCAGCCGATGCGCCAGAGCGAGAAGCGCTCACCGTCAATCCGGCAAAAACCTGCCAGCCCATCGGCGCCATGTACGCCGCCCTGGGCATCCATGGCTGCCTGCCCCATAGCCACGGCTCCCAGGGCTGCTGCTCCTACCACCGCTCGGCATTGACCCGGCACTACAAAGAGCCGGTCTTTGCCGCTACTTCCTCCTTTACCGAAGGCACTTCGGTCTTCGGTGGTCAGGCCAATCTCATGGCCGCCATTGAGACCATCTTCAGCGCCTATGACCCAGAAGTCATTGCCATCCACACCACCTGTCTGTCGGAAACCATTGGCGATGACCTGGTGCAGATTTCCACCAAGGCGCGCATGGAAGGCAAGGTGCCCGAGGGCAAGGAGATCATCTTTGCCAATACCCCCAGCTATGTCGGCAGCCATGTCATTGGTTTTGCCAATATGGTGAAGGGCATGGTCACCGCCTTTGGCAGTGCCAGCGAAGAGCGCTCTGAGCGCCTAAATATCATTCCTGGCTGGGTTGAGCCCGCCGATATGCGCGAAATCAAAAGCCTCTGTGCGACCATGCAGATTCCCATCAGCATGTTCCCCGATACCTCCGGCGTTCTCGACTGCGGCCTTGATGGCAGCACCGGGATTTTCCCTGCCGGCGGTACCACGGTGGCGGAACTCAAGACCATGGGTGCGGCCAAGCACACCGTTGCCCTGGGCCCCACTGCTTCTGGCCCGGCCGCCCGGGAACTGGAAGTCCAGGCCCAGGTGACCAGCGATGTGCTGGAAATTCCCTATGGTCTGCGCGCCACCGATCGCTTTATCGACAAGCTGCGCACCATCGCCGGGGTAGAGGTGCCGGCGGAAATCACCTGGCAGCGTCAGCGCCTGGTGGATTTGATCTCTGATATGCACCAATATTTCTATGGCAAACGAGTGGCTCTGTGGGGCGATCCCGACCAGTTGGTCTCGCTCACCGAATTTCTCTGCGATTTAGGGATGAAACCGGTCTATGTGGTGACCGGCACCCCCGGCAAGGCCTTTGCCAAGCGCATGGAAGCGGCCCTCGATGGGCGGGTGCCCGAAGCCAAGGTAAAATTCGGCAATGCGGCCGATATGATGCTCCTGCATCAGTGGATTAAGCAGGAATCGGTGGATCTATTGATTGGCGGCACCCATGGCAAGTACATCGCCCGCGACGAAAACATCCCCTTGGTGCGCCATGGCTTCCCGATCCTGGATCGGGTTGGGCATCAGTTGTTCCCCACGGTTGGTTACAAGGGGGCGATGCGCCTCTGCGAACAAATCCTCAGCGCCCTGATGGATCAACAGGATCGCATGTGCTCTGAAGAAACCGTCGAACTGGTCATGTGAAGAGAACCGTGCTGCTGTGATCTCACCCAGGGTGTGGATCACAGCAGCGCCGGTTTCCCCCTTGCGCTGTTTCGGGAAGGAGACTCCGATGAGTCAGGTCCCACTCCCCATTTCCATGCTGGATGCCCGTCAGGGTCATGCGGTGATGGCCCATGAAGCGGGCCAAACCATGTCCTGCGAAAAACATTCCGCAGCCGGTGCGGTGTCGCAGCGGGCCTGCGTGTTCTGTGGCTCGCGGGTGGTGCTCTATCCGATTTCCGATGCGGTGCATTTGGTGCATGGGCCCATTGGCTGCGCCAGTTATACCTGGGATATTCGCGGCTCGCTCTCGTCTGGGCCCCAATTGCATCGCCTCTCCTTTGCTACCGATATGCGCGAAGACGAGGTCATTCACGGCGGTGAGCCCCTGCTCAAGCGGGCCCTGGCCGATCTCATTCCCACCCATCAACCCAATGGCGTCTTTGTGTACGGCACCTGCCTGGCGGGGCTGATCGGTGATGACATTGAAGCCATCTGCCGTGAGGCCACCGCGGCCTACGGCATCCCCGTCATTCCGGTGGAGGCCCCAGGTTTTGGCGGCACCAAAAAGACCGGTTATAAAGTCGCCTGCGAGGCCCTGGGCCGCTTAGTTGGCCAGGGCGATACCAGCGGCATAGCAAAAGCGAGCATCAATATCCTTGGCGACTTCAATCTCGCCGGGGAAACCTGGGATTTACGCCGCTTATATGAGGCCATGGGCATCGAGGTGGTGGCCACCATTACCGGTGACGGTCGCATTGGCGATATTCAGCGCGCCCACGGGGCAGCGCTCAATGTGGTGCAGTGCTCTGGCTCCATGACCAGCCTCGCCCGCGATATGGAGAGCCGCTTCGGCATTCCCTTTAAGCAGGTTAGTTATGTCGGCATGGAAGATACCGCCGAGGCACTGTATACCGTGGCCAAGCATTTTGGCGGCGGCGACTACCTCACCCGTGCCCAAGAGATCGTGGTTCGCGAATGCGCCTCGGTGATGCCCGAGCTGAAGCGCCTGCGCAAAGAACTGCAGGGTAAGACCGCGGCCATTTATACCGGTGGCGCCTTTAAGGCGATCTCCTTGGTGCGCTCATTACGCGCCCTGGGCATGCGTCCGGTGCTGGCCGGATCGCAGACCGGTGGTGGCGATGACTACGAGGCTTTACGCAGCATCTGTGATGACGACACCCTGGTGGTCGACGATCTCACCGCCGGCGAGTTGGCCGCCTTCTGCCGCCGTGGCGGGGTGGACCTCCTAATCGGGGGTGTGAAAGAGCGGCCCATCGCCCTCAAGCTGGGCATCGCCTTTTGCGACCACAATCACGAACGCAAGCACGCCCTGGCGGCCTTTAGCGGCATGCTGTCCTTTGCCCGCGAGGTGCATGCTTCGCTCACCTCGCCGGTGTGGGATCTCCACCGCTTACCCATGCCCGGAGGCCAGTCATGATTCGCGAACGCACGGCCAATGGCAAGCGTCACCAGCGCCCCGCCGCCACCAATACCTGCCGTATGTGCGCGCCCCTGGGCGCCGTCCTGGCCTGGCGTGGGATAGAAGGAGCCCTGCCCCTGGTCCATGGTGGCCAGGGTTGCTCCACCTATCTGCGACGCTTTGCCATCGGCCATTTCCGCGAGCCCTTGGATGTGGCCTGTAGTAATGTTTCGGAACGGGCGGCGATTTTTGGTGGTGGCGAGGTGATTGCCCCGGCCCTGACCAATGCCATTGCCCAGTATCAACCGCAGTTGGTGGCCATCTGCACCACCTGTGTGGTGGAAACCATTGGCGACGATGTGCCCAATCTGCTGCGCCAGGCCCGGACGCGTTTGCGCGCCCAGGGCATGGATCCCATCCCTGATCTCATTTGCTGCTCAACCCCGTCCTATGGCATGACCCATGTGCGCGGCTGGTGGGGGGCGGTGACCAGCTTGATCACCGCCTTGGCTGAAGAGGGGAATGAGGGCGGACTGCCCGCTGCCGATGCACCCCTGGCCCTCTTTGCGCCCCTTGCCTCGCCGGCGGATTGGCGTGGTTTGCGCGCCACCGCCATCGACTGCGGGGTGCCGATCACCTTGGTTCCCGATGGCACGGAAAGCTTAGACGGTGGACCCGGCTCTGGCATCGCCAGCCTGCCCCGCGGCGGCACTCCCTTGGCCAGCATTCGCGCCCTTGGCCGCCACGCCTCGTGGCTGCAATTGGGCGGTGCTGACCAGGCCAAGGCCTATCCCGGGCCGGCCCTGGCGGCACGCCATCAGGTGGCAGGCCAGGTGCTGCCCATGCCCCTGGGCCTGCGCGCCAGCGATGCCTGGGTTGATGCCCTGATCCGCCAGGGGGGCGGCCAACTTGGGGAACTCACCAAAGCCAGCCGCGGGCGGGTCCTCGATCTCTTGGCCGACTGCCACAAAACCCTGAAGGGGGCCCGCCTAGCGATCCAGGGCGATGGCGAAATGGGACCGGCCCTGGTGCGCTTTGCCCATGAAATCGGCGCTATCCCAGCGGTGCTGGCCTGCGACGAGCGGCTGTCCCATGACCAACGCGATGCCCTCGCCGAGTGTGGCTGCACGGTGGTCGACGACGCCGATTACCAAGCCTTTCGCGAGGTGGTTGCCGCCGCCGATTGCCAGGTCGTACTCGGCTCGTCGCGCAGTTATCCCACCTGCCGCGCCCTCAATCTGCCCCTCATCCGCGTCGGCTTCCCGGTCGCCGACCGCGTTGGTTCCGCCAGCATCCGCCACCTCGGTTACGACGGTGCCTATGACTTGGTCATGCGCATCGCCAACACCCTCATCGAAGAGCAGCAACGCGCTTCGGTGGGCTACATGGTCTACTAATGCTTCAAAGGGGCGCTGCCCCTTTGGATCCCCGTTTCTTCTCTGCGCTTTACCTAGGAGCTTATTATGTCACATCCCTGCTTTGAAGCCGATGCCCATCATAGTCACGCCCGGGTGCATTTGCCGGTGGCGCCGCGCTGCAATGTGCAGTGCAATTTTTGCTCGCGTAAATTCGACTGCGTCAATGAATCGCGGCCCGGGGTATCCACTGCGGTGCTGGGGCCAGAGCAGGCTTCGTGGTATGTGGATGAACTGCGGACACGCGAGCCCCGGCTCTCGGTAATCGGCATTGCCGGCCCCGGTGATCCCTTGGCCAATCCCAAGGAAACCCTCACCACCTTCGATCTCACCGCCGAAAAACATGGTGATTTACATCCCTGCCTGTCGACCAATGGCATGGCCCTGCCCGAGCACATCGATGCCCTGCTGCACCGTGGGGTGGAACACCTGACGGTGACGGTGAACGCGGTGGATCCGATCATTGGTGCGCGCATCTATGCCTGGGTGCGCGATGGTAATCGGGTTCTGCGCGGTGAGGACGGTGCCCGCCGCCTGCTGCTCAAGCAGATGGCCGGTATTCGCGCGGCGGTGGCCGGTGGCATGACGGTGAAAATTAACTGCATTCTTATCCCCAGCGTCAACGATCACCATGTCGTCGAGGTGGCCCGCTCGATGGCCGAACTCGGCGTCCACCGCTTTAATCTGATGCCCCTCATCCCGGTGGCGGGAACGCCCTTTTCCCATCTCTTCGAACCCGATGCCGAGTTGGTCAATGGCCTGCGTGCCCAGTGCGAGCAATACCTACCGCAAATGCGCCACTGCCAGCGCTGCCGCGCCGATGCCGCTGGCATCGTCGGCGAGGATAATTCCTTCACCACTATGCGCCTACTCAAGGAGGCCAGCGCCATGTCCACTACCACCGCGCCCAAGCCCTATGTCGCCGTCGCCAGTATCGAGGGCGTCTTCGTTAATTCGCACCTGGGGCACACCGATAAGTTTCTGATTTACGAAGAAAAAGACGAGCACTTCGAGCTGGTCGATGTGCGTCCGGCGCCGGTACACGGCAATGGCGATCGCCGTTGGCAGATGCTCTGCGATACCCTGAAAGACTGCCGTGCGGTGGTTGCCGCCGAAGCCGGAGCCTCACCCATCCGCGCCCTGGGCGCCCTGGGAATCAGCGTTTTCGCCACCGAAGGCCCCATCGACGATGCCCTGGAAGCGGTCTTTAGCGGGAATACCAGCAGCCTGCGTCAACCCAAGTGCACCACCGGCACCGGCTGTGGATCCTCCTGCGGCAGCGGTGGAGGCATGGCATGCGCCTAGGCCAGCCGCCCACACCGTGGTTGGTGGACACCAGTCTGCGCGATGGCCTGCAGGCACCCTGTTGGCAGCCCAGCGTAGCAGATCAACTGGCCCTGGCCCAGGCCCTGGATGCCGCCGGCATCGACGAGATCGAAGCCGGCATCCCCATCCGTGGCGCTGAGAGCCAGCGCTTGATTCGCGCCCTGACCCGACGCTCGCGCCATGCCGCCATTAGCGCCTGGTGCCGGGCCCGCGCCGAGGACATCGCTGCCGCCGCCGATTTGGGACTGGATATTCTCCACTGCTCCCTGCCCAGCAGCCAGCGCTGGCTGGATGGCTGCCGCCGCAGTTGGGAGGATTTCTTGGGCAGTCTACCGGCGCTCTTGGACGCCGCCCGCGCCCATGCCCCGCGCCTCTCTCTGGGTCTCATCGATGCCAGCCGCACGCCCCTGGCCCGCCTGCGCGAGGTGGCCAAACTGGCGGCACAAGCCGGCGTCTGGCGCCTGCGCCTGGCCGATACGGTGGGCCTGTGGACGCCCCATCAGGCCGCCACGGTAATGCGTAGCCTGCGTCAGGTGGCGCCAGATCTGATGCTGGGCATCCACGCCCATAATGATTTGGGGCAGGCGGTGGCGGTCTCGCTGGCCGCCCTCGATGGCGGTGCCCAGAGCGCGGATGTCACCGTTCTCGGTTTGGGCGAGCGCGCCGGTAACTGCGCCCTGGAGCCCCTGGCCCTTTCCTTAGCCCTGCAATACCAACGCCCAGCGCGCTTTGATGTGGCGGCCTGTCATGACCTGGCCGCCATTGCCGGGCGCGGTCTGGTGCACGGTATTCCCGCCCAGCAGCCCCTGGTTGGCAGCCAGGCCTTTGCCCATGCCTCGGGCATCCATATCGCCCAGCAATTGCGCGATCCTCTCGCCTGCCAGCCCTGTGCTGCGGAAACCGTCGGCGCCCAGCAGCACCTTCTTTCCTCACCCCTCAACGGGCACCATGCCCGCAGTCATTTTAACCAACCTACCCTGGCCGCCACGGCCTGAAAGGATATCCCATGAAAACCCCCGAACATCAAATCCTGGTTTGCGCCAGTTTTCGTCTCTCTGGCACGCCCCAGGGCATTTGCCAAAAGCGCGAGAGCACCGATCTCCTGCAGTACCTGGAAGAAGAAATCATCGATCGTGGCCTGGATGCCCTGGTCTGCACCACCGGCTGTCTCAAGGCCTGTGAAAAGGGCCCGGTCATGGTGGTGCAACCCGCCAATGCCTGGTACGGCGAAGTGGACACCGACTGCATTGACCGTGTCCTTGATGGCCTGGAAGAGGGGGAGCTTCCCGCCGAACAGCGCCTCTCCTAAGCTCCTGCCGTCTTCACTGGCTGCGATTACCTTCGCTATTCGGCTTGGCAAGCAGTCGATTCCATATCTTTCCTTGGGGAAATTATGCACCTTATTTATGCCTGCTCGGGCATGCGCCTCGCCGCTAGCGATCAGGCCCTGTGCGCCTCCTGTCAAGATCCAAGTCTCTTTGCCTATCTGCAAGAAGGCATTCTTGAACAAGATATTGATGCCATAGTCTGTACTACTACCTGCCTTGGCTGTGATGACCAGGGCCCGTCCCTGCGCATCGATGAGGATGGTCCACAATATCATC
>REDX01000022.1 GCA_007695355.1 Planctomycetota bacterium | reverse complement strand
AGGGTCCGAAGAGGGACTTTCACCCTCCGAGATACGTGCCATGCCTGGCACACAATAAAAAACGCCGACTCCAGTGGAGCCGGCGTTTATTTGTGGCGGACAGAGAGGGATTCGAACGCTTCGCGTTTACTCCTCGGCCTGGCTCCTCGCTGCGCTGCGGGGCTCAGGCCTCGGGCTCCGTCGGGACGGACGCTGCGCGTCCTCAAGCCCTCCTTCGTCCCTACGGGTTCGAATCCCATCCGGGATACATGCGGCAAATAAAAAACGCCGACTCCAGTGGAGCCGGCGTTTATTTGTGGCGGACAGAGAGGGATTCGAACCCTCGAACGAGTTTCCCCGTTACACGCTTTCCAAGCGTGCGCCTTCAGCCGCTCGGCCATCTGTCCTTGGTTGCACAGCCCAAAGGCTGCCCAGCAAGTGGGGCGGAAGCGTAGGGGGTCCCTGGGCAGGTCAATCTATGGTTTGGCTGGGCGAGGACGGGGTTTTTCGAGCTGATCTGGGGCTGGCATGCATTGAGGGTATTGGTTGACGTCCTATCTATGCGCCTGTGTAGAAGCCTACAAATTTCACCCTGGTGAGTGATACGTGGCCGCACAGCATGCGCGCCACTGCCGCCGAAGCCTCATATTTTTGGCGGCCTGGACGAGGAGAATCCATGCCCCCCTGGTTGAAGATCGCCATCTGTGTGGTCATCCCCCTGATTATTTGGGTGCTGCCCTCTAGCATCCTGCCCCTCACCGATCCCACCGTGGTCGAGCACCGGGTGATTGTGGTCTTCACCGCCGCGGTGCTTTTTTGGATCCTTGAACCGATTCCTATCTTTGCCACTTCCATGCTGGTGCTTGGTCTTTTGGTGGCGATGATTAGCGATGGTGCTCCCAATTTTCTCCGCAGCGATGGTTCGGAGACCTTTGGCACGGTCATGCGGGCCCGCGATCTCATGGCCTATCTCGCCGATCCAACGGTTATTCTGTTTTTGGGTGGTTTTTTTCTGGCCATTGCGGCCACCAAGTACCGACTCGATATCAATCTTGCCCGGGTCTTACTTAAGCCCTTTGGCAATCGACCGGCGATGGTGATCCTTGGCATGATGGCGGTAACCGCGGTGTTTAGCATGTTCATGTCGAACACCGCCACCACGGCGATGATGTTGGCGGTGTTGGCGCCAGTGGCGGCCACCATGGCCCATGGCGATCGTGGGCGCATTGCCATGGTGCTGGCCGTGCCGGTGGCGGCCAATATTGGCGGCATGGGTACGCCCATTGGCACCCCCCCCAATGCGGTGGCGGTTGCTACCCTGCGGCGGATGGAGGAGGCGCAAAGCGTCCAGGTGGCTAATGGAGAATTGGAAGCGGTTTCCCTTTACGTGCCTTCCTTTGCTGGCTGGATGTTGGTTGCCGTGCCCTTGGTGATAGTGCTGATGGCGATTGCCTGGTTTCTTCTGTTGTTCTTATTTAAGCCCGAGGCTAAGCATTTGGATTTGCAGTTTGAGGGCCGTTGGTTGAAAACGCCGAAGGCCTGGGTGGTCTACATTACGGGTATTGTTACCATCGCCCTGTGGTTGGTTGGGCAGCCCCTGCTTGGCTTATCGGCCTCGGTGGTAGGCCTCTTTCCGGTGGTGGTGTTCTGCGTTACCGGCGTCATGACGGCTAAGGATGTGCGCAGTCTCTCCTGGGATGTGCTGTGGCTAATCGCCGGCGGCTTTGCCCTTGGTGGCGCGATGCAGGCCAGTGGTCTCTCGGCGAATATAGTCGAAAGCATTCCCTTTGGCGCCCTCTCACCGGTTATTTTAGTGATTGTCGCCGCCGGGGTAACAACCTTGATGGCCACCTTTATGAGCAACACGGCCACAGCTAACCTCTTGATTCCTTTGATGGCGGCGATGGGGGTTGGCCTGGGTGGGTTGAGTAGTGTCGGCGGTGCCATGGGTTTGATTCTGGCGGTGACCTTTGCGGCTAGCCTGGGTATGGCCCTGCCAATTTCGACGCCGCCCAATGCCATGGCTCACGCCACTGGCATGGTCGAGAGTCGGCATATGTCTAAAAATGGTGTCATTATCGGGGTCATTGGCTTGACGGTGATGATTGGCTATGTCATTCTTGCTGCTCTCCTAGGTATGTTCTAAACGACTGGGGAAGCCCTCATCGGCCCCCGCATCTCTTCTGCATGAAGGAGTCCCCATGGTATCACCGGCAATTATCTGCGTTGACGATCAGCCCGATGTATTGGCTGCAGTGCGCCGTGATCTTGAGCCGTTGGCAGCGCTTACGCAGCTGCTTACGGCCACTTCGGCCGACGAGGCCTGGGAATTGGCCGAGGATAGCGATGCCAGTGGCCACCCGGTGGCAGTGGTGGTTACCGATCAGGTAATGCCGGGCGGCGACGGTGTCGGTTTACTCAAGCGCCTGCAGGCTGATTCTCGCTTCCGCCACGTTCGCACCTGTCTGCTTACGGGGCAGGCAACGCACGCCGATACCATTGAGGCAATTAATGTTGCCCAGGTTGGCCGTTATGTGGAGAAGCCCTGGCAGGGCGATCGCCTGCTGCAGGCCGTATCCGCACTCTTCACCCAGTGGCTTTTGGAGGAGAGCGGTGAGGATTATCAGCCCTTCATGGCCATCCTTGATCAAGACCTGCTGCGCGAGCATCTCCACCGCGGGGGCTGATTCGGTGGCAGGCGCGGGCCGAGTTCTGCCCTCGCGGCGTCTCACCCACGCATGGCGCTGCCTGCCCAGGCGGCTTGGCCTTAGCCGGGGCCCGCTTTACTCTCAGCCTTGCGCGCAAAGCCTTGTCCGCGCTTATGTGATCCACAGGGGAATGCCATGGCTATGATCGATGCCGCCCGTGCTCAGCAGCTACTTGGTTGCGATGGAGCCACCTTCAGCAATTACGTCAATAATGGCACCCTGCGCTCGCAGCGGGTCAATGGCGAATTGATGGTGGAAGAGAAGGATGTTGAGGCCCTTCTTGCCGGAGGTG
>REDX01000246.1 GCA_007695355.1 Planctomycetota bacterium | reverse complement strand
AACTCCCGACCTTCGCTTTACGAAAGCGCTGCTCTACCCCTGAGCTACACCGGCGAAGAGGCTGGCATGGTCGGGGGAATGCGGCGCTTGCAAGTCATGAGTCTGGGCGTCCGCCAGAGGGGGCCTTGCCATCCTCAATCGGTGAGCACGGGGTAAACGCCATCGGCATCGTGGACCTCGCGCCCGGTGAGCGGCGGGGTGAACACGCAGATCATGCGCATATCTCGGTGGGCACGCAGGAGGTGGCGATCGTGGCGATCGAGGGCGTAGATGGTACCCGCCGAGATGGGGTGAATGACGCCATCGTCGGTGGTCTCGACTTCTCCCTCGCCTTCAATGCAGTACACCGCTTCTAAATGGTTGCGGTACCAGATCAGAGTTTCAGTGCCGGCGCGGATAATGGTATCGTGCATGGAGAAGCCCATGCCGTCCTCGCGCAGGAGGAGGCGGCGCGAATTCCAGTTTCCGCCGTCCACCTCGCGTTCTGAGCCGAGAATATCCTCTAGCCGCCGCGTCAGCATGAAGAGGCCTCCGACTTGGCATCGACTCCGGCGGCGACGGCGGCAACGGCCTCTCGTAGAATGCCCAGGCCCTCTTCGAGAAGTTCGACGCTGGTTGTTAGGGGCCCAAGGAATTTAATCACTGAGCCACCGCTGCCACAGTTTTCAATAATAAGACCGCGCTCGTAGGCGGCGTTGACCACTTCGGCAGCCATGCCGGGGCGAGGGAGGTCAAGGCCCCACATCATGCCGCGGCCGCGCACCTTGGCGCCCAATTCGGGGTGATCGGCCTTGATCCACTGCAGGTGTTGGCGAATAATGGCGCCCTTTTCCTTGACCTCAGCGGCGAAAGCGCCGTTGGACCAATATTTTTCAATGGCGGCGGTGGCGGCGGCAAAGGCCAAATTATTGCCGCGGAAAGTACCATTGTGTTCACCCACGGCCCATTGGTCGTGTTCGGGTTTCATCAGCAGGATCGCCATGGGTAGGCCGATGCCGCCAATGGATTTGGAGAGGGTGACGAGATCGGGCTCAATATCCATGCCATCGAAGGAGAAGAAGCTTCCCGTGCGACCGCATCCGGCCTGGATGTCATCGACGATGAGGAGGATGCCATGGCGGCGGCAAATATCCTGCAGTTTACGCATCCACTCTGGGCTTGCGATATTGACGCCGCCTTCGCCCTGCACGGTTTCAATGATCATCGCGGCGGGGATATCGACGCCGGAGGAGGGGTCATCAAGGAGCCTCTCAATGTAGGCAATGGTATCGGCTTCAGAGCCGAAGTAGCCCTGGAAGGGCATAAAGGTGGTGCCGCCGAGGGCGACGCCAGCGCCGCCACGGTGGTGACTATTGCCGGTGGCGGCAATGGCGCCCAGGGTCATGCCGTGGTAACCGTTAGTGAAAGAGACAATGTCATTACGCCCGGTCACTTTGCGCGCCAGTTTCATCGCCGCCTCAACGGCATTGGTGCCGGTGGGACCAGTGAATTGCACCTTGTATTCGCCCATCTCGCGGGGCTCTAGGATGTGCTTGCGCAGGGCGCCGAGAAATGCCTTTTTAGCATCGGTGTGCAGGTCTAGGCCGTGCAGGACGCCATCGCGCATGAGATGATCAATGACCGCCTGTTTAATCAGCGGATTATTGTGGCCGTAATTAAGGGCTCCGGCACCGCCAAGGAAATCGATGAAACGCAGGCCCTCTTCGGTGAACATTTCGCTGCCTAGGGCCCTGGTAAAGACCACGGGATAATCACGGCAATAGCCTCGGACTTCGGATTCCATTTGGTGAAAAATTTTCATCTGAGTTATCTCCTTAAGGATTGTTGGAGCGGGGTTAAGACGGACGAGGAGGTGAACGCTGGGCCAAGGGGCCGACGCTAACTAAGTCTTCAGCTTCGTGGCCGAGGCCGCAGGCCTCGGCGGGAATCAGGGCTTCGCAGTGAATCTGACTCTCGAAATTGTCGGCTAGACGGGTGAAAAGGGCGTGGCTGGCACGATTACTCGGCCCGATGGTGGTTTCCAGCCGGGTAATTTCAGGTAAGCGTGCAAGCAGGGACTCCATCATCCGCACCGCTAGGCCCTGACCGCGGCCGCGCTCATGGACGGCCACCTGCCAGACGAAGAGGGTTTGTGGATGTTTGGGGTGGCGATAGGCGGTTACGGCGCCAACAAGTCCCTCATCATCTTCGGCGGCAATACTGGTGTCGCTGTGATGCCAGCCAATGAGGTGATAGGCGTAAGCGCTATTAACATCAAGGGGTGGGCAGGCGGCAATCAGGGAATGTAGAGCCGGGCCATCGCTGATGGTTGGTGCACGCAGGCGGATGTGTGCCATTAGCACATCTCCTCTGTGTCCAACCGGGCTTTGACGATAAATCGGCGAGAGTGGGCTAAGGGCAGAGTATGCCCTGCATGGATACGGAAACGAACGATGCGAATCTCCACTGTGCCCATTCCTAGCGGAATAAGGGCCAGGTGTGCCGGAACGAAGGGCGCTGGTGTCGCGCCTGCGCTTATGACCTAAGCCATGTCCGCGCATCCGGTTGCTGCAGAGTGCAGCGTCCCCAGGCTGAATCGACAGGCGTCCAGCTGGGGAATCCGTCATCGACGCATGAGCCGACGATCGGAAAAGTTATTCTAGGGCGCCATCGGGTGAGGCAAGAAAAGACTGGGAAAACAACTGTACCAATAGTAAAACAGGGTGCTCGGAACGGCAAGAGAGCCGGGCGGGCGTTTCAGGCTGGAAAATTGAAGATACTGCCGGGGTTTAGCAGGGGATTTCCACTGCGTTGACTGGCCATTTCTTGTAGCATGGCTTGAATGCCTTGAATCTGCCGATTTTCTTGGCTGGCAGTGGGACCAGGAGCCTGGGCGGTATTGCTCGGAAAGCTGTCGCCGCCATCGGCGCGACCGGCTAGGGCATCGCTGACTCCACGAAGGGTGTTGAGCGAGTTATCAAGGGCCTGAATGCGCGCATCGGCGCGTTCGCTCGCGCTTTCAAGCGTGCGCTGGGCGCCAGCGGCGACTTCGCTTGCTTGCCGCAGATTCTCACCGTCGCTGCGTAGGGAGAGTCCCCGCAGATCGTCAAGGCTGGCGAAGCGCTGACTGTTGACGGTGCCAAGGTCTGTGGGATTAAGGGAATCAAGGCGGCTCAGTTGCTCTGGGCTGGCAGCGCTGAGATTGAGGCTGCGTTGCTCGGGGGCCCCGGCTGCTTCATTTAAAAGGCTGTCAAAGCGTTCTTGTAGCGCATCCAGCTCTTCGCTCGTTGGCGCCGGTGCGGCATCCGTGGGGTTTTGCGCCTGTCGCGCCCGATCGATAATGCTGGCCAGCTCAGCCACCCGCTGTCCCTGCTGTTGGAGCTCATTGGCGGCACGACTTTCAAAGGCAAATTCCCGCTGGGTTTGCTCGCTGCGCTCGGCGATGGCGCTGCGGGCTTGTTCAAGCTGGCGCTGGAGGCTGGGGGAGGTTCCGCTAAGGACACCGGCAGCGCCCTCTGCGGCTACCGATGGTGCGGCTGGACTGGGCCGAGAGCTTTCGGCTAGTTGGCTGCTTGCGGCAATTTGTTGGGCAATGTCGTTGAGGCGCATGGAGGTAAGTATACATGGCCTAGGGCCCGCGGACAAGCGATTTTCTCGTCGTTATCAAAACACCTCTCGACACTCTGCCTAAGGACCGGGGTACTTGCCCTTGGCAGCGTCCTTCCCTTCCTAAGGTCTGGATTTTTCGATGATTAGGTCCCATTCAGGGCATCTATCGCTCGCTCTTGCCAGAAGGAGTTCTCAGTGATGAACCAACAGCTTGCCGCTCTACGCCTTGCCATCGATCCCGGTTCGGTGGGCACCATGCGTATGGAAATAGAGCCCGAGGAATCGGGGCGTTTCGTGCTGCGGCTGCGGGCTGGTGCTGATGGCTTTACTGGCTCCTTAAGTATTGAGCAGCCTCTGCCCTGGGCGGCCGGGCCGGCGCCTTGGTTCCTCTTGCCCGGCTTTTTCTATGGCCAGGGGCGGCAGGATCCCCGTTTGGTGTATCCTGCTTTGGGGTCAAGCGATGGGGCCTGGACGGCGCCGAGTTGGGATTTTGCCCTCGATCGTCTGGCGGCACCCCTGGCGCTGGCCCATGCCCAGGGGCGCTGGGTGGGATTAGACTGGGATCCCCACTACCGATTAGCTGATGCCGATGGCAGCGAGCTGGAGGGGGAGGCGGCGATCTGGGGCGAAAGCGAGCCGCAGGTGGGCTGCGGTTTACAGTGGCTTGGCGAGGCATCCACGGCGCCTGGGCTTTTGCGTTTGAATATCCCAGCCAATGAGCGGCCCCTGCGCCATGCCCGTAATCCCCATAACGGTGCCACTGCCAAAACCCTGTGGCTGGGGCCGGGACAAGAGCTGCGCTTAGGTGTGCGCCTCTGGGACTATGCGGGGAATAACCACGGCTATCAGGCCCCCTTGCGCCAAGTCTGGGAGGACCTGCGCGCCGAGCATCCGGCCCCAGAGCAGCTGCCCCACCTCTTACTCGGCGACTGCGCGGTGCATGGCCTTTTGGCCTGGCACTGGGTTGATGATCCCGGCTACTGGGTTTACACCGCCGCCTACGACCGCTCCGCCGAGTTTAACGCCAATAATAAGGGGGTGACCCTAGGCTGGCATTTCGAGAGCTTAGGCTTTGTCGGCGGTTTTCCCGTGGCCTTTGGCCTCTTATGGGCGGCCAGCCGCGATCTTGGCGCCGAAGCCCAGCGCGGTGGCGAGGTGGCCTATCGTTGTATCGAGCGCTGGTGCCGCGAGGGTCTGAGCGACTGGGGCTTCTTTCGCGCTAGCTATCATCCAGGCCGGGCGCGCACCGCCAATGGCAGCTTTGCCAATCCCACCGGCACCGGGGTGCAAAACGCTGATGAGAGCGGCGACACCCCATTCTATGGCTCCTGCTGGCAGGGTGATCAGCGCTTGCTGCACGCCCGCACCACCGCCGACGCCAGTTATTATCTGGCCCGCTGCCTGCAGCTGATTCCCACTGATCACCCCCAGCGTGGGGACTGGATGGCCGCCTTGCGCCGCAGCCTTGAAGCGGCGCTCTCGGTGCAGGACGCCCAAGGGCGCTTCGGCCAGCTCTATGATCTGGTGGATTGCAGAGTCTTCCAGCACGAAGGTGCGGGTGGTCTTTTATGGATTCCGGCAATGGATGCGGCAGAGCCTCTCTTTGAGGCCGACCGCGACTTCCAGCGCCGTTTGCAACTGGCGATGGCGGCGGCGGGGGCGGGCTATGCCCCCGATGTCGAGGCCGAATACATCTGCGGCGCCCCCGAGGACGTATCCTTAGCTCCCACCAGCGAGGACGGCTATAATGCCATCCTCGCCTACGCCGCCCTCTACCGCCGCGAGCCGCAGCAGCGCTGGTTGGATCTTTGGCAGCAAGCCGCCGATTGGACGCTGACCTGGCGCAAAGCCTACAATGTACGCTTTCCCCCGCGCAATCTGCTTGGCGCCGGTGGTTTCCGCAGCGTTGGTGGCGATTTTGCTTCTTCCAATAACAATCACCTCCATGTTTATGGCTGCAATTGCCTGGCCGATTTCCACCGCCTTTCGCGACTAACTGGCGACGGATATTATGCCAATCGTGCAGATGAAAATTTTGCCTTTACCGCTCAGCTCCTATCTACTGTTGACGGACAGTGGAACGGTCAGCGGGGCATGCTTTCCGAGCAGTTTTATACGAATGATTGGTCGATCTGGGGGCAGTGGGATCCCACCGCCGCCCATGTCCAGAAGGGCACCCTGATGGGCTTTAGCCATGTTTGGTGCATTAATATGATTCTCCTCGGCCTAGAGCAGCTTGAACAGGTGGGCTCTTACGAGGCCTAAAGCGGGCAGTTTTTCGCCTGCGGCCGATGATCCCAGGATTGGCTGTGACGAAGGGGTGCATCAGCCAAGGATTTAACTATCTTCCGCCAGAGGTTTTCCGTGAAGGTGGATTTGGTAGAGGTCGTGGCGACGGTCGAGCCAGGTACGCACGGAGCCTTCGTAAAGGCTATGGCGCAGGAGGCTCATATCCACTTCGTGGATGCACATGGTTTCCGTATTTGGTGCACATTCCGCGCCAATGCCATCGCGGGAAAAGGGAATATCATTGGGCGTGAGGATGGCGGCCTGGGCGTAGTGAATATCGGCGCCATCAACCAGGGGGAGGTTACCCACTGGCCCAGAAAGCACGCAGTAAACATTGTTTTCAATGCAGCGGGCGGCAGCGCAATTGCGCACCCGCAGGTAACTGGGCCGGATATCGGTATTGAAGGGCACGAAAATAATGCGCGCGCCCTTGCTGCGGACGATGCGGGCGAGCTCAGGGAATTCGATATCGTAGCAGATGAGAATGGCAATGGGACCGCAGTCGGTGTCGAAGACTTCAACGTCATTGCCCGGCTGCACGCCCCACCAGCGGGCTTCTGAGGGGGTAATGTGGATCTTGCGCTGGGTAGCAATGCTGCCATCACGGCGGAAGAGATAGGCGACATTATAGAGATGATCTCCTTCCACCTGAAGATGGCTGCCACCGATAATATTGATATTGTACTGCACCGACAATCCGGCGAAGAGATTGATGTATTCCTGGGTGTAGACCGAGAGACTGCGGGCGGTATCGATAGGATTGCGGGCCTTTGGGGTGATCGACAGCAGCTGATTGGTCAGCAATTCCGGTAGGCAAATAAAGTCACAGCGATATTCGCTAGCGGTATCGACAAAGAATTCCACCTGTCCGGCGAAATCCGCAAAGGATCGCACCGGTCGCATTTCATACTGCACCGAGGCAATGCGCACATCGTCTATGATGCGTTTGCGGCCTGGTCGTCGGGCCACATAATCGGGGTTAAACCACTCCATAAGTAGGGCATTGCCCATGCTTTCGCGGTCGGTGGGTAAATAGCCGCGAATAATGTGGCAGGGCACAAAACCGTTGGCGGTTTGTGCGGTAATCACCGGGTCCCTAATTTTGCGGTCCATTACTTGTTTAAGGTATTCTTCGGGTGATAGGCGCTTGGCGTGCTTGTGGTAATTGGGGATGCGCCCGGCGATAATCATCGAGCGCAGATTGCGGTCCCGGGCTAATTGCTTGCGGGCATCATAGAGCCGACGGGCTAGGCGCTTGCCGCGATGCCGCGGCAGTACGGCGATATCAATGCCGTAGAGCGTATCGCCTTCGGGGTTGTGATTGGTCAGATCACCATCGGCGCAGGCCTCGATAAAGCTATGGGTGGGTGGTAGGCTACTGCGCTCCACAATCAGTGAGGATGAGGTGGCAACCAGGACGCCGTCGACTTCGATGCCGATTTGCCCTTCGGGGAAAATATCTAAATGGCCATGGAATTGTGACTCGCCCCAGGGCTCGATATCAGGGAAGCAGGCCTGCTGAATCGATACGATCTGGGAGTAGTCGCTGGCGCGTAGCGGACGGATGACCAGGGAGCGGGTGCGCAGGGCGGTCTTTACCCGTTCGCGCAGCGGCGGCGGGGTTTTCTTGCGCTGCTGTTTGCCGTCGGCCTTGCCGGCGCTGCTGGCTGCCAGCTTTGCATCCGGCTTAACTTTCACGGCTGGCTTGACCTTCGCCGAGGGCTTGATTTTTGCCGCTGGTTTAGTTTTGGCCTTGCCTTTGGCTTTGCGGGGGTCATCGCCGGGATGGGGTGCTGCGGGACGTTTGCTCATGCGATGCTCTCCGGCCTGTGGATTAGGATTGGGGCCAGCGTTCTAGGGCGCGTTGGCAATCGGCAAGGCCGGGAACTAGGGCTAGACGAAACCAGCCTTCGCCGCCTTCGCCAAAAAAATCCCCGGGGCTAATGACAATGCCCGCATCCAAGCAGCGCTGAGCCCAGGCGGCGCTGGTCATGCCGCCGGGCACGCTGGCCCACAAATAGAGTCCGGCGGGGCTCTCCCAGACCTGGTGGCCCCGCAGTTGAAGCCCGTCGCGCAGGAGTTGATACTTAGCGGCAAAGGTGCGGCGCCGCTCCTGTACGTGCTGATCATCGCTCCAGGCGGCGGTGGCGGCGGCTTCGACAAAGGCCGGGGAGCCAACGCCCATGGCGGCGCGCCAGCGGCGATACTCGGTGACCAGGCGCGGATCGCCGGCAATAAAGCCCGAGCGGTAGCCGGTCATTCCCGAGCGCTTACTGCAGGAATGGACAATCAACAATCCTTCCTGACCAATTTCCAAGAGCGAGGGCGGCGCCGGGGCATCGGCATCAAACCAGAGATCGGTATAGCATTCATCGGCCACCAGGAGGATGCCGTGCTTTTGGGCGATTGCGGCCTGGCTTGCGAGGTAGGCGCGGTCAACCCCAACCCCGGTAGGATTGTGGGGGTAATTAATCCAGGCAATGGCGCTACGATCTAACAGCTCCGCAGGTAAGCCAGCGAGATCGAGGCGAAAGCCGGATTCGGCGCGCAGTACCACCGGGTGGCAGCGGCCGCCGGCAAAGAGGGTGCCGGCTTCATAGACAGGATAGCCGGGGGTGCCGTAGATAACGGTGTCTTTGCTGCTGCTGGGATCCAGGAAGGCCAGGGGCAGGTGAAAGATGGCTTCCTTGCTGCCGGCTGAAGGAATAACCGCGCTATCGGGATCAAGGCTGACATTAAAGCGCCGCTGTAGGTAAGCGGCGATCGCCTGGCGCAGGGCTGGGGTTCCGGCCACTGTGGGGTACTGGCTGACCTCGGGAATGGCATCGATGAGGGCCTGACGGATGGCGGGCGGGGTGGGCTCCACGGGATCGCCCGTACCGAAGTCAAAGAGTTCGCCGCCGGCCTCACGTAGCTTTTGTTTGCGCCGTTGCAGTTCCACCATCGGATAGGGCTTAAGCATGCGCAGGGCGGGATTCATAACCAGTCTTTCGCGGATGGGGGTGGAGGTGGCGGCAAAGATTCGGTGGCGGTTTCAATAATCACGGTGGCGACGGCGACGCCAGCGGCATGGGAGAGGCTTAACCAGGTGGTAATGGGCCCGAGGCGCGCCGCATAGGCGGCGACGGCGCCGTGCAGGCGCAGGCCGGGGGCGCCCAGGTGATTGCGCACTACTTCGATTTCGTGCATGCGCATATCGCCGATGAGGCCGCTGCCGAGGGCCTTGAGGGTGGCTTCTTTGGCTGCCCAGCGTGCCGCCAAGCGCTCGGCTGGCTCGGCAAAATCAAGGCAGTAGGCCTGCTCATCGGCGGTGTAGACCCGATCAAGAAAGCGTTGGCCGTGCCGTTGCCAGCTTTGCCGTACCCGCTCAATGCCGATGATGTCGGTGCCCAAGCCGCAGATCACGGCGCGTCCTGGGCATTTTTCACTGGGTGCCAATGGCGGCGCAACCACCAGGTGGCCAGGGGGACGGCAGCAGAAGTGGTGAAAAGCACTTCTGGGCGCGAGCTGAGTTCCGGTAAGCTTGGCGGACTTAGTAATACAGCGCCCAGCCAAACGCCGTCTTCCGCGCTTTCGAGGCGGTGAAAGGCCTGCATGCGCCAGCCTTGGGCAGAGGTATTCAGGCTGGGGGCGCTGGCTGGCGAGAAGAGCAGTCGTTGACCAAAGGGATCGATGTCTGGGCCCTGATTGCCGATGCGCAGAATCGCCGATTCGGTGCCGGCTTCCAGCCGCACCAAGACGACATAGTAGCGGCCCCGTTGGGCAATTGCCCAGCGCGCACCAGGGGCATCTTGCCAGGCCATGCGCTTTAAGGTGCCGGCTTCAATATCGGCGAGGGGAAAGTTTTCGCTTAGTGATATTGCTGGTATTGCATGTGCCTTAGCTGGCAATGCCCGCGGGGTGAGGCGCAGGGTATTTTCAGAGGCCGTGAGGGTGGCTGTCGGCAGGTGGATGAGCGCGGCGCCGCTCTCACCAACTCCGCGCAAATTCCCATCAGAGTCTAGGGAGAGAATGCTGGCGGCACTTTCCCGCGAGACGATTTCGAGATGGACGCCATGGGCATCGGCGCGTGGCGCATCGCGCAATTCAGCGCCCACCGGCAGATTGCGGCGCCAGCGCAGGGTGCCGCCGCCGAGACCAACTGCGGCAATAAATTGGCGGCCTTCGTTATCACGGCCGTGTACATAGGTGGTGCTATGGTGGGTGCTAAAGGCCTCAACCATAGCAAGGTCGCTAATCGTTCGGCGCAGCCTGCCATTTGCCCGATCAATCATGACTAAGCGCCGATTATTGTCGATCATATACAGGCTGTCTCCGTGCACCGCGACCAATTCAGTGCCTTCAAAACGTTGCTGCCAGCGACGTAGGCCGCGGGTAAGATCCCAGATGCTTAAGGAGCCCTCTCGCGGTTTCCAGATGGTCAACTCGCCATCATCCAGGATGAGTCGGCTCGCTCCATCGCGGGACGGAATTTCGAAAAGGACGCGCCCGTTGCGAATATCTACGAGGCGGATGACATGATTGCCGTGGTCGCTCAGCATGAGGAAGTGTTGGCCAATGAGTGCGGCATTGGCGAGGGCATCTCCAGAGCCAGGCAGCAACCAACTGGGATGGGCCAGCTTTGAGTGGTTATGGTCCTTGAGGTTGTAGGCCGCTAAATCCTGGCCCTGAGCGAGCAGTAAATGATGAGAGGCGAGGAGGGGGCTGGCACTGCCGCTGGCGCGGCGTTGCTGTGGAAGGATTCGGCGCCATCGTTGTTGACCATCGGCAGCGCTGATCAGTACCACTTCTGAGGGCTGGTGATCAAGGCTGACTTGCAGGCTGTGTTGATGGTCGTGGACCAGGGCGCGATGGGCCAGCACCCAGTCTTCATTGGCAGCCACTGGAACCATCAGATAGGCACCCATGCGACCGTTGAGTGTCACCTCTTGTTCCTCACCGTCCACGATGCGGCGCACGCGAAGCTGGAAGGGATCACCCACCTCTTTTTCCGAAACCAAACGAATCAGGTGGTCGGTAAGTTCTACGGGGTTCTGATCGAAGGCGATAATCCGGTCCAGGTTTTGCAAACCGGCTTCGGCGGCAGCGGTGCCAGGGATGACATCAATGCTAACGCCAGGGTCTCGGGGGCGGAACCGCACCCCTAACATAGGTGTAATATCATCCTTGCCCTGACGTCGCCAGGCCACTTCACCGTCGCTGAGGCGACGGGCTTGGATATCCCCTCCGGCGTATTCGATAACCAAGTCACCGCTGATCAGCGGCGCGCCCAGGCGAGAGCCGCTCACCTCCCAGGCTGCGCTTTTGGCGGCCTTTATTTGCGGGCGCTGCTGGGGCTGGGCCCAGGCGGGAGGCTCTTGGCCCCTCTGTCCATCCTGCACCCGGGCTAAGCCAGCTTCGGCGAGGGCCCGGATATCGGCGCGCAGGGCTGGCGACAGGGCCGTCATATTACCTTCGTCATCGCCTTCGTTATCGCGCAGTGCTAAGGAGAAGGATTTCGCGGCGGCGCTGCGATTTCCGGCGTTCTCATGGTGTCGGCCCTGCCACCAATGGGCCTCACGGGTCAGGCGGGTAGACCAGCGGCCCAGGTTGTGGAAACGGCGAAGATCATCGTCGGCATCGCTGCGGCCAATGCGAATGGAGAGACGCGGTCGTAGCAAGGCGGCGGCCTCCTCGGCATAGCGGGTAGGCGCTTGCAGATTGAGGGCGGCAACGAGGTGATCGTAAGCTCGGGCGTGATCGTCGCTGGCGCGGTATAGGCCATAAAGAGCAATGAGGGGGCGGAAGTCCTGGGGATTATCTCGCCGCGCTTGGTCGAGGCGCTGGCGGAAACGGGCGCCGTCGCCATAGCCAATAAAATCGCCGCTGCGGGCGGTGATGAGAATGCCGGCAGTGACGGTAATGCTGGCTTGGCGCGAGAAGTAGCGTTGCCCAATCACGGTACCGCTATCCCGGCTGAGGAGGCTGACCACGGTATCGCGCACCACCAGGACACGGTTATCGCCGATATGCCCGTTGGAAGTTCCTTCGCTGCCTCCGAGTTCTTGCGACCAACGCGGCTCTAAGGTTTCCAGGTCGAGCAGGGTCGCCCGTCGTCCAACAAGCAGGGCCAGGCCATCGGCTACTGCCACGAGCGTATCCGCTGATCCGTTGCCGGTATAGCGACGGGCCTGGAGTTGAGGGCCCCCTGCCTCGGGACTGAGTACGGTGACGCCGCTGCCATGGCTGTCGGTGAGGACGAGATGGCGATTATCGCTGAGGAGTTGCGCTGGTCGTCGCGGTGTTGAGGCGCGACCAAAATCCCGCCCAACCAGGGCCTGGGCCATCGCTCCACGGGAAGCCCAAATACTCGCCAGACTACCATCGGGGCCAAGGGTTGCCACCACACCGCGTTCGTTGGCGACGGCAAAGCCGCCGCGGTGGGTTACCAAGAGGGGGCCGCCAACTTGGGATTGCTGATGGTGGCGCCAGAGACGACGAATCACCGTGGTATCCTTGGCAATGGAAATATTAAAGGCAAGTATTCCCCTATTAATATCGTATCCCAGTAAACGTAGCTCGGCGCCATCTTCCTCAAAAACCGTGGCGGCGATGGCGGCCACGCCGTCTAATATGGCGGGGCTGCTCACTGCGCTCGCACCAAGGGGGAGGGGCAGGCTTTGTCGCCAGCGGACGGCACCGTTGGTGTCGCTGCAGATGAGAACTGGCCTGCCGGAGTCATCTTGGGCGACGCTGACTACCAAATCCTGTCGTGATAGTGCGGGGGTGCGTAGTAGGCCGGGGGAGCCCAGCCGTAGGGGCGGCCCCACCAGCGAGCCGACGAGAGGATCAAGTAAGGCGAGGTGAGAACCATTGGTAATCGCCACCATGCCGCTTTCACTTAATTGGGAAAAGGCCACGCCGCTATCGCTATTCACCACCGGCAGGCGTTGAGCTGGATCATTTGCCCTGGTATCGGCGCTGGCTAAATCGGGGGCGCTGGCTCCCCACATGCGCGAAATGTGGTCCAGATCTGGGGGTAGTTCAACGGTTTGCCGCTGCATTAGCAAACCCTTGGCTGCGGGAATGCGCTGGCCGCGCAGAGGGTCTTCGGCTTCGCCGCTGCGCTGGGCCCAGGTAAGATATAATCCCAGGCGACCGCTGTCCCAGGCGCGGTCAGTCAGTCGCCGCCAGGCTGCCGCTGCGGCTTCGGTGCCGGGATAGCGGGTAGTTACTTGAAGCAGTTGCTGCTCATCGCCGCTGGCCAGGGCATCGTTCAAACTGCGCTGGGCGACGGTGGAAAACTGCCTGATAAAAGCCGACAAAATTTGCTCTCGACGCATTTCGTTGACTAAGACATCGGAAACCGGCAGGTAGCGCCCTTGATAAGGAAAGGGGCGATCGCCATGACGCGCCAGGAGTTGTGCCACCGCTTGCAGCCGATCACTGATGCCGCCGCGGCCACTGCGGAGGTCTTCGATGAGCTCTTGGATTTCTTGCCGAATGCTCCACTCCAGCACCACAATACCATCGTCGCCGGCTTGTTGCTCGGCCTCGGCTTCGCCATCGACGGCGGCCATCGGGGTGAATCCGGCGGTGGCGGTGAGGCAGAGGATGGCGAGCAGAAGCAGGGGTTGTGAAGTCCGCAATCGGGCTTCGTCTCCATGGCCGCCATGGCGAGGGTGCTGGGACATGGCATTGATCATAGGCCCTCTCCCCTGGCGTCCATGCCAAGGCTGGACCAGGCCGTTTACACCTTAAAGTTGGCAGGCCCTTCAGGCTTCATAGTGCATACGCGGCAAATTTCCATCAGTGAGACGGCGGTTGGTCTTCAGCTGGTGGCAGGGGCACCCTATCCATGCGCTGGAGATGGTAATCCACGGCCTCGCGGCTGAGATGGTCCATCACTCCATGTGATGAGATCAGCAGCCAAGGGTGGGGGTTTCCTGGGCCAGGGCCGATAATCAGCAGGGATTCGGTCTCGTCGCGCCAAAGATCGCAGCCCTGCCAGTATCCCAGCCACCAGGTGCCATGGCGCTGCCAGGTTTCGGTTTCCTGGAGTACCCGCAGTAAAAGCAGGCGGGCCAGGCAATCCTGGACATTACTGAGCCCGCTTTGGGCGCCGCAAACAGGGCAGCGCTTCCAGGCCAGGGTGGGATCAAGGATGAGTCGCCAATTGTGCCGGTACCAGCCGCTGCTGGGCCCTGTTTCTGGAATCCAGCCAAAGCCATCACAGGTGGCGCAGTGGGGATCGGGGCTCATGTCTTCTCCGGGCCAAGGATGAGCCGCTCGGTTTGTGAGAGCCAGGCTGCAATTCGCTGGCTTAAATCGTCGTCCTGCTGGCGTGCCGGTAAGAGGGGGTTGCTGTACATCGCGGGGCCAAAAATCACCTGTACTTTTCCGCGGCCTGGAACCGGCAGGCGTGCCCCCCGCGGCCAAGCGCCTTCGGTGTCGACCAGGTACACCGGTACCACTGGCACCTGGGCCCGTCTTGCCACCAACGCCGGGCCATCGCGAAAGCGCCCCAATCGCCCATCGCGGGTACGCGTGCCCTCGGGGAACATTAATAGGCAGCGGCCATCCCGTAAGACTGAAATCGTATGGCTGATGGTGCTGGCCTGGGGCTTTTCGCGATCTACCGGAATACCCCCAAAGAGTTCAAGCGTCCAGCGAATCGGTGCAATTTCCCATAGGGAACTGCGGGCAAAATAATGAATGCGACGGCGCAGGGCGCAGCCGATCACCACTGGATCGAGGAAGGAACGATGGCTG
>REDX01000023.1 GCA_007695355.1 Planctomycetota bacterium | reverse complement strand
CGGCCGGCTCATCGGCGTCTTCGGCCGTGATGCCCTCGAGGAGCCCGTAGCCGCACCATCGACGCCCTGGAAGCCTTAGAGCGTCATGGTTTGCTCAGCCGCGAGCAGCATCAAGAGTTATTGGAGGCTTATGAGTGGCTGCGCATGGTGGAGCATCGGCTGCAGATGTGGGAGTCGCGGCAAATCCATGAACTCCCCGGAGATAGCGTGCAGCGGCAGCGGGTGGCCGACCGCTGTGGTTACCATGGTGCCGATGGTCTGCAGAGTTTTGAGGCCCGTTTGGGGAATATTCGTCTGCGCGTGCGTGCCCTGGCGGAAGAGCATTACCTGGGGCTTGATGACGAGCGCATGGCCGCCTTTGCCCTGATTAATGGCGAGCAACCATCCCCAGCGGTGCGCGACCGTCTGCTGGCGCCGGTGGGGTTTAGCAATCCCGATCGCGCCGTGCAGATGCTGCGTTCCTTGGCCCACGAGCCATTTTTCCTCCTGCGGCGCTCGCGCACCGAACATGCCCTGGCCGATCTCCTGCCACATTTATTATTGGATATCGGCGGCAGCCCCAATCCCGATCGGGCGCTGCATAATTTTGTGCGCATTGTCGAGTCGGTGGGTGGCCGGGCCTTGTTTTATGAACAGCTTGAGCGCAATGGCGACACCCGGCGACGCTTGACCAATCTCGCCGGCTGGGCGGACTCCCTGGTGGATACCTTGGTGGCCCATCCGGGCTTGGCCGATGAAGTGGTTGAGCGCCTACAACGCGGCGCACCGAGTTTATCGGGGATGCTGGCCGAACTGCACGACCTTTTGGAAGGGCAGGACCAGCACCTGCCGCCGCTGCAATTTTTCCAGGCGCGGGAATTGGTGGCGGCAGCGGTGGAGGATCTGGAAGGTTTGGCGCCGTGGGCCATTAGCCGCCACCTGAGTGCATTGGCGCAGGCGGTGGTGCAGGCGCTATTGCAGCATCATGTGGCCCAGATGACGCGGCGCTGGGGGGCGCCCTTATTGCCCGATGGCCGGCCCGAGCGCTTTGCCATTCTCGGTATGGGTAAATGTCGCTCTGGAGAAAAGAGTTACGCCTCGGCTCTGGACGTCATGTTCGATTGCGATGGCGGCGGCCGCTGTCCCGATGGCGAGCACGATGGCGATGCCTTTTGGCAGCGGGTGGCCCAGGGAATTATCCGCGACTGCCAGCAAGGGCGATTATACGAATTAGATGCCCGCCTACGGCCCTGGGGCGAGCAGGGGGCCTTGGTGGTTTCCACCGCCACTCTCGAGCGCTATTGGTCTCAGCCCCGGGATCTTTGGGAGCGCCTGGCCCACACCCGTCTCTGCTGCTTTGCCGGCGACACCGCCCTGGGCGAGGAGATGGTGGCGGGCATTGCCGAACAGGCCCTGGGGCAGCCGCTACCCGAGGATGGCCGGGCCGCGGTGGTGGCCATGCGGCGTCGCCTGGAAGAGAGCGTCAGCGGCCAGGATCATGTGAAACGTGGCCCCGGGGGCTATGTGGATGTGGAATTCCTGGTGCAGTTTGCGGTTATTGGTGGTCGCCTGGTGCGTCACAGCGCCCAGGCCCTGCCGCAGCGCCAGGCGGTGGCCGGACTCTCTGATAAGGCCATGCAGTTGGTCCCGCCAGTGCTGCACGATCTGCAGCATTTGGTGGGTGATGCGAGCACGGTAGGCCAGCCCATTGCCTCGCTGCTGCGCAATCTGGCCCAGGAAGGAGTGCTGGATGCAGCGGCGGCGGCGGACCTTTTGGTGGGGTTGACCCTGCTGCGCTGGATTGAGTCGCGCATGCGTTTATTCGCCGGCAAAGCTATTTCGCATTTACCCACTGCCGATGACGAGCGCTTGGCCTTTGCCCGCTGCGCCGGCTATGATAGGCTGGAAGCTATGGATCGTGATTTGCACTTGGTGCGCGAGCGCTGTCGGCAGTGGTTTGACTATTACCTCTGTCCTTCAGCTGACGCTTCGGATGAAGGGGTATAGTGATGAGAGACATGCTCAAATGGCGGGACGAATATGCCGTGGGTCTGCCAGAAATTGATGCCCAGCACCGCTATTTCCTCTCCTTGCTGGAGGAACTTGACACCCTGTCTGAGGCGGTGGTTTCAGACCGCGTGGCCCGGCAGATATTGCGCGAAGTCGATCGCTACGCTTATTACCACTTCAATAGCGAAGAAGTGCTCATGGGCATTTATCGTTATCCGGACGTGGAAAACCAGAAGCGCGACCACTTCAATTTATTGCAGGTGTTGGATAAGAAAATCTGTGATTTCCGCCATCAGGGGACCACCGTTGGCCCACTGGTGGAATTCTTGGGAAGATGGTTTTTCTCCCATATCAACGAGGACGACCGAGAACTGGCGCGCTTTATTATCCGCGCCCGTAGCGAGCGCCGGGGAGTCAACGTTCCCTAAACCGCCATGCCCCTACTGATCACGCTCGGCGCGCAGGCGGCGTAGATCCAAGGCTCCTTTGAGCACTTCTTCGGCAAAGTAGCTGGAACGCACATAAGGGCCCGAAGCAACATAGGAAAAGCCCAGCTCTTTGCCCCAGGCTTCATAGCGGGCAAATTGTTCGGGCTCCACAAAGCGCAGGATGTCGTGGTGCTTGAGCGAGGGCCGCAGGTATTGCCCGACGGTAAAAATATCCACGCCGTGGGCCCGTAGGTCCTCCATCAATACGCGTATTTCCTCATCGGTTTCACCGAGGCCCACCATAATGCCGCTTTTGGTCCATATCTCAGGCTTGGCCTGCTTGACCCGCTGCAGTAATTCCAGGGAGCGGCCATAGCGCGCCTGGGGACGCACCGTGCGATAAAGGCGCGGCACCGTTTCCATATTGTGATTGTAGACATCCGGGGCGGCGGCGACCACCGTCGCCAGGGCCTGGGCATCACCGCAGAAGTCCGGGGTCAAGACCTCCACCAGCCCTGCCGGATTGGCCTGGCGCAGGGCGCGGATGGTGGCGGCAAAGTGTTCCGCCCCCCCCTGGGGAAGG
>REDX01000135.1 GCA_007695355.1 Planctomycetota bacterium | reverse complement strand
GAGAGTCTGAATGCTAAGATACAGAAGATCAAGGCACGGGCCTGTGGCTTCCGAAATAAAAGACGATTTATCAATGCAATTTATTTCCATCTAGGCGGGCTGGATTTAATGCCGGCATCAATTCGCGCATGAATCACGCAAACCCCGGAAGCGCCCTATTTATTGCAAATGACAATAGGGCCCAACAAGCAGATGCAGATGGGATGCCGCTTGGCGGCGCCCCTGGTATTTGACGTGGGGTTTTGGGCGTTGCGGTGCAACACCCTCTGGGCTTGGGCATCAAGTGATGCCTCCCTAGTTCCGGCTATCTTGTTTTTTAGGCAATGCTACGATGGGTGTCACTAATTGGCCTAGGCACTGAGCCTTGGCTGCGATGCGTCAGTCAGTCTTTGGCGCAGGGTTCTTGGTGGGACTTACGTCCTACCCTCCGTGGCTTCGCCTGGGGCTTCGTGGTTTGGGCTTGGTGCGTGGGGTTTTTGGCGGGACGCCGTCCTGCCCTCCGTGTTGGTGGATTGCGCGGATAATGTTTGTTCCTCGTTCCTATGCTTAATTGCGATTGCTGCGCGCAACCAGGATTCTTGCTTGGAGGATATGGCTTTGTCACGTTTCATGGGGTTTCAGTTTGCATTTATCTTGTTTATTTGCCTTGGTCTATGGGGCTGCTCGCGGTCGCAATCGCTGACTCGTTATGAGGCGCCGATCATTTATCGTATTGTGTTGAATGAGCAGGATCTCTCGCAGCAGGTGCGTGACCATGCCGATTCCCTCAATCCTCATCAGGTGGTCTTTAAGGGAGCTTTTGAATTCTCGATGGCAGTGGCCTTGGGTGCCCTTGGATTGGGGGGGCCGGGGTCATCTTTGCAGCGTCGGCTGTATTTGCTGCGGCTGGGAGATAGCGGGCGGGAGTTGGAGAGGCACTCTTTGTTTTGGGGTGACAATTATTTTGTCGCGGAAGAAGCGCTGATGGAAGGGGATTGGAATATCGTTGTTGATTCCTATCGCTTACAATTGACCAGCGAGTCCTTTGTGATGCCGGTGGCAGAGCGGGTATTCACTTTGATTTTGGATTTGGATAAGGGGCTGCTTTTAGAAGCCGATTAGGTGAGCGGCAGATAGGGAGATATGAGAGTCCGATGGGCTTAGAGGTTTTCGAGGCCGTATTCGGTGATTTTGCGCAGGAGAGTGGGCCGGCTAATGCCGAGGGTGCGGGCGCTGGCAGAGCGGTTGCCCTGGTGGTGGGAGAGGACGGCGGCGATGTGTTCTGCCTCTATTTGGGCGAGGCGGGGGGGGGGGGGGGGGGGGTTTCGCTGCTGGCGGTGGGAATGGTGCTGAGTTCGAGGTCTGCAGGAGTAATGGTGGTTTCGCTTAAGACGAGGGCTCGTTCTAGGGTGTTGGCGAGTTGGCGAATATTGCCGGGCCAAGATTCCTGGCAGAGGATACGCAGGGCCTCGGGGCTTAAGGCCGGCGGCGGTCGTTGGTGCTGTTTGCTGAGCCGCTCTAGAAGGGCGGCAGCTAAGATGGGGATGTCTTCGCGGCGTTCGCGCAGGGCGGGGCTGACGATGCGCAGAACATCAAGGCGATAGAAGAGGTCTTCGCGGAAGCGTCCGGCGGCGACTTCGCTGGCGAGATCGCGATTGGTGGCGCTCATAATGCGGACGTCGACGCTGATGGGCTGGTGGGCGCCGACGGGTTCGACTTGGCCCTCTTGCAGGACGCGCAGTAGTTTGGCCTGCAGTTCTAGGGGCAGTTCGCCGATTTCATCAAGGAAGAGGGTGCCGCCATGGGCGGCGCGGATGCGCCCGGGGCGGGCTTGGTCGGCGCCTGAGAAGGCGCCTTTTTCATGGCCGAAGAGTTCAGCTTCAAAGAGGCTGGGGGCGACGGCGGCGCAGTTGACGGTAACCAAGGGGCCGTCGCAGCGGCCGGAGGCCCGGTGGAGGCAGCGGGCGATGAGTTCTTTGCCGCTGCCGCTTTCGCCGCTAATGAGGACGGTACTATCGGCCTGGCTAATACGCAGAATGCGTTCGCGCAGGCGCTGCATGCAGGCGCTAGTGCCAACCAGTTCGCTGAGGGGATGGGGATTGCGCTGGGCAAAGTAGGGGCTGGCTTCGCTGGCGAGGCGATTGAGGCGCAGAAATTCCTCGCTGCTCAGGGCTTCTCCATCAAGGCCGCGTACCACTAAGAGCCAACAATCCTCAGCAAGGGGGAGGGTGGCGGCAGAGCCAACGGCTTCGGCGGCGATGGTTTGGCCCCGTAGTTCTTGGCCAAGTACCAGAAGGCGGGCCTGTTGGCCAGTGGCGAGACGTTTGGCCAGGCGCGGGCTGCAGCTGCCGCTGATGATCTGATGTTTGCGTACGATGCAGCAGCGATCGCTTTTCATCCAGCTATTGCAGAGTTGGACCAAGAGGGCGGCGCGTTCGTTGGTGGTATCGAGGGCGGCGAGGCGACGGGTGAGGGCGTGGAGTCCAGAGAGTTCTGCGGGGTCATCGCCTTGGGCCCAGGGCCGGGGTTCGGCGGCGGTAATGGCCTTGAGGCTGAGGCCACCGTCAGCGATAATGCACTTCTGTAGCTGTTCTTCGGCTAGGATGACCCAGGTGGCGCCGCCGGCGCTGAGGCGGCTGCCATCGCCGGCAAGGGCGGGGGTGTTGAGCCGCTCGCCTTCAATCCAGGTGCCATTGCGGGAGCGGTGATCGCTTACCAGAACGCCGCCGCTTTGGGGTTCGAGGCGGAGGTGGTAGCGGCTGGCGGAGTCGCCAAGCAGGCGGATATCACAGTGGGGATCGCGGCCCAGTTCTAGGGGGCCATCGATGCTGAGTTGACTGGGCTGTGCTTCCCCATCAATGAGGATAAGACGGAAGGGCATGGAGCTGAGTGTGGCCCAGCGGGGGGCCGTGTCCATGCGCGGGGTGGGGATCGGGGTTGGCTATCGTCGAGCGCCCATGGTCGAGCGTCCATCGTCCATCGTCCATCGTCCATCGTCCATCGTCCATCGTCCATCGTCGG
>REDX01000024.1 GCA_007695355.1 Planctomycetota bacterium | reverse complement strand
GCATGCTCACCGATAATGATGGCAACCTCTACCGCCGCCGCCTGGGGGAATTTCCCCGGCGCTATCTGGTGGATTTGGGCTCCGATCGTTCGCCCCGGGCCAGTTTTGAAGACCAATCCCGGCAGCACTATGTGCAACTCCCCGAAGAGGTGGCGCAGTTGGTGCGCGAGGAAATACCCGACATCGAACGTTGGCGCAATATGTCGGCGCCGGTGGCGGCCAGCTCCATTCGCGATTGGCTCCACGCGCGCTGTGACTACGCCCTACATGATCTTGCCGACCCCCTTCCCGGAAGGGCCGGCGACTTACGCGCCTTCTTATTTGGCAATGAGCGCCAGCGGCGTGGCCACTGCCAATATTTCACCACCGCCAGTGTGGTCCTGATGCGCGCCAGCGGCCATCCCGCACGCCCAGTATTGGGCTACGCCTCGGATGAGTTTGGCGAGAATGAAATTACCTTTCGCGCCCTCCATGCCCATGCCTGGGGCGAATTCCTGCGCTCCAATGATGGTCTCTGGCAGCGCTTTGATACCACCCCCGCCGGCGGCCTGGCCCAGCGCAGCGATGGCGTGGATCTGCATCAGGAAGACGAGTGGGAAGATCAGGCCTTTGCCCCAGAGCAGGATCCAGAGGAAGAACTCGCCGCCGCCGTCGCCATGCGGCAGTGGTGGTGGTGGCTTTTACTGGCGGTGCCAGGGTTTTTGGGGCTCATCCTGATTATCCGCCATCTGCGGCGCTTGCAGGCCATCGACCCGCACCAGCGCTGCATGGCCAAGCATCGCAATGAGTTGCTGCGCTGTGCCCAGGACTGCGGCGTCAGCATCGAAGCCTCCACCACCTTAAGCAGCATTGCCGAAGAACTCTCCCAGGCCAGCGGGGTGGATCTCAACCAAACCTTGCGGCAGCATCTGGCAGCACGCTTTGGCAGTGGCCCGCTGCCTGAACCCTGGCCCATCAAGGAGATTCGTCAGGCTTATGCCCAGCGGCAGCAACGGCGGCCTGATAGCCCGGAATCTGCCTGAGGTCCACCGCATCGTTTTGTTCGGGACGCAGGTAATCCTCGGCGTAGCGGCGCCAAATACCGTCACGGATAAATATATCGAAGAGGTCTGGGTCAATGTGCCCGTTCAATTTCATATTGCCCAAGATGTGCAGAGCCTGAGACAAGGGCATGGCTTTTTTATAGGGTCTATCGGCAGCGGTAAGGGCCTCAAAAATATCGGCGATCCCCATACAACGAGCCTGCACCGACATTTGCTCTCGGGTCAGGCCCCGGGGATAGCCGCGACCATCCATGCGCTCGTGATGGCCGCCGGCGATTTCGGGGACATGGCGTAGGTGCTTGGGAAAGGGCAGCTGTTCCAACATATCGATGGTGGCCACAATATGGTGGTTGATGATGTCCCGTTCCTCTCTCAGCAGGGTGCCCCGGCGCACGCAGAGGTTGTCCACCTCGTCGGGGCGCAGCAGCGGCAGCCACTGGCCGTGGGCATCCTGCCATTGCCGCTGGGCGATGGCCTGCACCCGGGCCACGTCCTCATCGCTCATGTGCTCGCCGCCAATGTTGACCCGCTTGAGGAAATTGAGGTCGTCATCCAGCTGCTGTAGATCGGCATCACGCCGCTGGGCGGCGGCCGCGCTGCCTCCGGCGCTGACGTCAGTAGTTTCGGCGGCGTATTCCCCAAGAATCATCTGCCGCAGCACGGCAAAACGGGTGGCCACCTCGTTGATGCGATCGTGAATGCGCTCGAGCTTGGTGGCCTTATCCATAATCCACTCGGGAGTGGTGATCTTCCCGCAGTCGTGCAACCAACTGGCGATGCGCAACTCATAGCGATCGTCATCGCTTAACTGAAAGTCAGCCAAGGGCCCAACCGCGGTCGCATGCGCCGCCTCCGCCAGACTCATGGTCAATTCCGGAACGCGGCGGCAGTGGCTGCCGGTGTAGGGACTTTTTTCGTCGATGGCATGGGCGATGAGCTTGACAAAACTCTCGAAGAGGTTGCTCACCTGCTGCACCAATTGGCCATTGGTAAGCATAATGGAAGCCTGCGAGGCGAGACTTTCCACCAAGCGCACCTGGGATGCATTAAAAGTGGTCATGGCGCCAGCGGCATCGTGGGGATTGAGCAGCTGCAGCACCCCAATCACCTCGTCACGGTGATCGCACATGGGCACCGTCAACATCGCCACCGAGCGGTAGCCGGTGCGCGCATCAAAGGCCCGGGTTCCGGAAAAGTCAAAGTCTTCCACGGCGTAGGCATCGTCGATCACCACGGTGGTGCGCTCAAGCACCGCGTGGGCCACCACCGAGGCATGGTTGGGCTCGCCTTCGCGGTACAGGGGAATGTCCGGCAAACCAACAATGGGGCCCCACTGCCCACCCTGAGCCAAACCCAGGCTATCGGTGTGGATAATGCGAAAGCGCAGAGCGTCCTCAGCCAGCATGGAGTAGATGCTGCCGCCATCAGCCCGGGTCAAGTCCTTGGCAGCAACCAAAATACGCTCCAGCATATGATCCTCATCGTGCTCCCGAGAGAGATCAATGCCGATATCATTGAGCCGCTGGATTGCTGCCAGCAGCATTGCCTGTTGGTCGTCAGCCATGTCCTCAGCCTAGCAGTCATCCCTTTAACCGCCAAGGGGAAAGCTGCTGAGCACGCTTGCTCTGGGCTGCTAGGCGTAACAGCCCCTTGCCTTGGGAATTGCATTCATTCCCGGGGACTCTAGGTTGCTCCCTCCCCGGGGGACGCCGAGGTAGCTGTTGTTCCGGTGCCAGCGCGTCCCTTTCACCTGCCAAGCTTTTGCGAGGAGATCGAAGCGTGGAAACCCGCACCATCGGCATTATCATGAACGGCGTCACCGGACGCATGGGCACCAACCAACACCTCATCCGCTCTATTATCGCCATTCGCGACCAGGGTGGGATTAAGATCTCTGATGACCTGACCCTGATGCCCGATCCCATCCTCACCGGGCGCAATATCAATAAGTTGGCCGACCTGGCC
>REDX01000026.1 GCA_007695355.1 Planctomycetota bacterium | reverse complement strand
CCCCCCCCCCGCGCCCCCCCCCCCCCCCACCGCCCAGCCCACCCACCCCACCGCCCCCGCGTGATTTCACGTGTATAAGTTATTGTATCCACAGGCTTATTCCTGCCATATCAGCCATTTTTGGCACTCACGTTAGGAAATGCAGCTAAGCTGTGGGGCCGCCTTTGTAGGGGATAGGCGGGGGCGAGCTAATCAGCAGCACCCCGCCGGTAACAGGCTTCACCTTCGCCTGCGGATAGACGGTCAGCACCTTCTTGAGCGCCAACAGAAACTCCTTTTTGAAGTCCTTGTCGGGATTTTTGCCGCGGTACTCCTGGGCGAACTGCGAACGCAGTGATATCCAGCGCAACATCACGGATCGGCCGTTGATGCGATGAAGCCGATGGGCCAGCCACGCATACACGTCCAAGGCCAGCGCGGAGCCTTTCAGAGCGTGCAGAGCGCGGTTGTCCAGCGGTACCGCGCTTTCGATCAGGGAGTCGTAATAATCCTGTGACAGCGCCATAATGCCAGACCATAAAGGGATCTGATCCGTGTAGTTGTCACACACCCATGCATCGAATTTTTGCACCGGCTGACCGTTGTAGGTTCGACCCCTGAGCCCAAGTTGCAGACGAGCGGCAGCGAGAGCATGCATCTGTTTCCGCAGCGTCTTATAGCGGCGGCCATCATTCTCCATGCCCATCAGCCGCAAAAATTCAGCGGCGCTTTTCCCGATGAAAATCTCCCGCTCCCTGTTGCGCACAGCGAAAGTAGAAACCCATGCCAGGCCCAGACGGGGCATGACGCCATAGGGAATAGATTGAAGCACCGGGCCCCTTCCTTCATCTAGGTAACCCGCTTGAACATTGACCCAAGCCTCGCCAGACTGGCGCATGAACTCACGACCTTCGACCTTGGCCCGAGGCAAACCAACTTGGCACAACACCGCATGAGTAAAAGCCATATCCTCGCCGGCTGGTGGAGTGGAGGCAATCTCCGTGCCTGCTTCAATCAGCTTCTGGTCGGCCTTCGTGACCTTTCGGGCTTGGCGCTTTGATGGCGACAAGCCCGCCTCTGGCTGCGCCTGCTGCACGCCCTGCCCTTCTCGCTGCTTTTTGGTCATGGCTCCGCCTTTTTACCAACAAAACTCAAATGAGTAAATGTGTATTTGAGCGTCAATCCGGAAGGCCGACAACATACTCGGTCAGAAGCTCTTTGATACTCTTGCCAACTTTGGCCGAATGAATTTTCAGCTTGGCGTGCTGTTCAGCCGACAGCTCAAAATTGACACGCTTCATACTGCCGGCATCATCTGCCAAGCTGGCAAGTGTGGCGGCCTTGGTCTTGTCGACGCGGGCGCTCGGTCTGCCTGCACGGAGTGTAGTTGTATTTTTGCTCATCTCTTCATTTCCTCAAATACTCAAATACTTAAATGAGTTTTTGCTTGATCTCGGCGACCAATGCACGAACCTCGCCTGCCGCATCGCCTTCTGGCTCCGCCTCAAGAACGGTCGTGCCGGCAGCCGCCGTGCCGGGATAGCTCACGCGTTGCGTGATGCGCGTTTCCAAGATGGGCAGATCGTAGCCGGCCAGCGCCTCGACAACCTCGGTGCCAATGCGAGTCCCCTTGATTGCCCGCGATACCACAAAGGCGACCTGCAGCTTCCCGTCAGTGACCTCGATGCGCTGCTTAACCAACTCCACCAGGTCGGCCGTAGCCCAGATGTCGTAGGGCGATGGTTGCACTGGGATCAGCACAAAGTCGGCCGCCTTGATAGCCGACACAGCCAGATCAGCAGCCTGCGGTGCGCCATCGATCACGACGAAATCCACCTTGCGGGCTACTTTCTTCACATCCCGGTCAATAGTCGGCCGGTCGATGCCAACAACGGTTAGCGGCTGATCTTCCCGCACGGCCGACCAATCGCGGGCGCTGCCCTGAGGATCAGAATCGACCAGCAGCACGTCGGCCCCTTCGAGTTGCAAGGCCCGGGCAAGGTGGGTGGCAATGGTAGTTTTCCCGCTTCCACCCTTCTGGTTCAGCACAGCGATGACTTTCACATGTTCTCCTGATTACTGCACAAATGAGGTTTTACTCATTCCATCATAAATCAATGAGTAAATGAGTGAAAGCGTTTTTCATCATTTGATGATAATTTCCCATGGCAACTGATAGACCGCCTTGTCAGCGGCAAGCTACTGCCTATCAGGTCTCCTGGCCGCGCAGCGCCCGGTAAAGAGTGGCTCGATGCACGTTTAGATTCCGAGCCATCTCTGCTACTGATCGGCCCGCTTCGATCTCTGCCCGCGCCTCCTGGATCTGAGTATCACTGAGTTTTGGCTTGGCTCCGAACCTAACCCCACGCTCCCGTGCGGCTTGCTGTCCACGCTGGGTGCGCTCGATGATCAGCGACCTCTCGAACTCCGCGATGCCGGCCATGACGGTCATTACCATTTTGCCAGCGGGGCTCGTCGTATCGGCCCAGGGCTCAGCCAGGCTCCGAAACCCGGCGCCGATTCGGTTGAGCTGATCCACCAAGTCGAGGAGGCCTCGCGTCGATCGTGCAAGGCGATCTAGGCGAGTGACGGTCACCACGTCGTCTGAGCGGACGTGCTCAAGCAGTCGCTTCAACTCGAGTCTGTCAGATTTGGCCCCGGAAACCTTCTCCGCAAAAATCCTTTCACAGCCAGCGGCGGCGAGCTGCTGACGCTGATCCTCGAGGTCTTGGGCATTGGTGCTAACACGAGCGTATCCGATGTGCATTAGTGTCGCAATTCATGTCGCATATGAAACCATATTATGCACTATAAATTGCGACACCAAAAACCCAGGTATTTGGCTGCTGACTCGGGTGTCGCACAAGTTAGGATATTTGCGACAGCCGCCTAAGCCGTCCCGTGATTACAGGCCTAGGAGTTGACGCTATCAAGAATCGCTTGTCTCCCAAGGAGCGCCCAGTGGAGTCGCTTTGGTCGACCTATCGCTGGATTCCGGCCGCCCGATGTTGGTAGCATGCAACGCATGGTTTAGCAGAGGGATACTGCTCATGA
>REDX01000293.1 GCA_007695355.1 Planctomycetota bacterium | reverse complement strand
CATCCGTGTTTATCCGTGTTCATCCGTGGCCATTCCCATCCGCCGCCCGCAGGGCGCTCTGGGACCACCCCCACCCGAATGCCTAATAGCCTATGAATAAGTGGTTTACGGCATTTCTTGAGGCATCCGCTGAAAGCCGTGGCGAGGATGGTAAAATTACGCTCAAGTGGCTGCCGGGGTGGACGATACTGGATGCGTCCCGGGTGTTCCGGGGCATGGGCAGCAAGGACGCCGCCCGACCGCACCAACGCTCAGCTGAAAGGAATTCACCATGAGCCTCCGTATCAATAACAACCCCGCATCCGTAAATGGTATTCGGAATCTGCAAAGCAATAGCATGCAGGTTGGCCGATCCATGGAGCGCCTCTCATCCGGCCTGCGCATTAACCGCGCTGCCGACGATGCTGCCGGCCTGATTATTTCTGAGCAAATGCGCGCTCAGATCACCGGTCTCAGCACCGCCGTTGCCAATACCGAGAGCGCGGTGAACATGATCCAGACCGCCGAAGGCGCCCTGGATGAAATGAACACCCTGCTCAATAAGGCCCGCAGCTTGGCCTTGGCTGCCGCCAACGAAGGTGTCAACGATACCCCCCAGTTGGTCGCCAACCAAGCCGAACTGAGCAATATCATCTCGTCCATCGACCGTATTGCCCAGCAAACCCAGTTTGGCACCAAGCGCCTGCTGGACGGATCGCTGTCCGTCGCGCAAAACGTCGACACCAGCAAAGTTCTGAATGTCGAAGCGGCTCAAAAGCTGCTGACCAACCCGGCCTTTGCCCCTGGTCGCGTTCAGCTGACGGTTGAATCGAGCTCTGAAGTCACCGCCTCGATTGAGGTCAACAGCACCCTTATCAGTGGTGTGATGGTGGCAGGTGTGTCCACCAGCGCTGCTGTCGATGCGATCAGCATCGGCTCGTTCTTCTCTGACGACAAGCTCGCCATTGCAAAAGGCACCACGCTCACCCTCTCCATCGGCACCCAGGCCTTTGTCTTTACCGAAGGCATGACCGTTGGCCAAATCAAGGAAACCATCAATAACGATGCCAATGCGCTGTATCGCTTTGATCGTGGCACCGGTAGCAATGCCATTTTTAAGGCTAATTTCGGCGGTAATATTGGCGCCAATGCAAACGACATTCACTTTGTCTTCGAGCGCACCTCGGTTGACGAAGTGGGATCGATCCTAGCCATCAAGGTGTCCGAAGCTGCACAGGCGGCCGCCGCAGGATCCCGTGGCTTTAACACCATTCTCACTTTCGCCGGCACCTGGGAAGGCAGTGCTCCCGATGGCGGCGCACCGGTGGTGAGCCTGGGCGGTGGCACCAATGGCACCAATGTCATCTTTGTCTCTGCCGACGGCGTTTCCGCCACCGGTGGCAGCACCTTTGCCGATACTGTCGGCCACGGTGCCAACCGCTTGAATTCCGGCGCTTCCATGACGATTGAGGTCTTGGATCAAAAGTTCACCTTTAGCAATGGTGAATCGGTTGCCCAGATCATTAACGAAGTCAACCGTAGCCAGGATGAATACACCTTCCGTCTTGATACCACCACGGGTATGTACGCCATTCGCAATAAGATGGGCGATGCCGGCGGTGAGCAGGACATTAAGGTTAGCTTCACCAATAGCCTGGGGCGCACGGTTGCTGCCAATTGGGACAGCGACGCGAATACCGCGACCGATGCCAAGGGCCGGGACCTTGAGGTCCAAATTGCTGGACTCAATATCCCCGGAGGAACGGCAACCCTGCGTTCAACCGGCAGCGACGGATCGATCGTCGGCAATGATTCCCTTGGACTCACCCTTACGGTTGACCGCCTCTGGGCATCCAAGGGCGATGAAGCCTTCTCCACCAGCTTCACCATGACCCGCGGCGCCCTGTTCCAGATTGGTGCCAATGAGGGACAAAATACCGCCATCGATATCAAGGCCCTGCGCACTGATCTCATGGCCCGCGGCGCGGATTCCACTGGCGCCATTCGCAACCTCAGCGAACTGGCCAGCAAGCAAGCCCTGGTGAATGGCTTCTTTGACCAAGCTCTGGCTGTGATCGACGCATCCATTGACGAAGTCACCACCACCCGCGGCATTCTCGGTGCTTTCCAATCCAATACCTTGGAAACCAACCTGAATAGCCTTAAGGTGACCCGTGAAAACCTGATTGGTGCCGAAAGCACGATCCGCGATGTGGATTTCGCCGTGGAAAGTGCCAACTTCACCAAGCTGCAAATCATGGTGCAGTCCTCGACCGCCATGTTGGCCCAGGCCAACCAGCTGCCGCAGAGCGTGCTCCAGCTGCTCGGCTAGAAAAACAGGTCCGAGACCTGAAGTCAGATCAATAGAACACGCTATTGACGCACATGCCCTTCCGCCACCCGGCGGAAGGGCATTTGTATTTGTACTTAAGGGCACCCCTATAAACTCACCAAATAAGGATGACTTGCTTCGCAAGTCCTTTATTACCAATGCCAAGCTAGGGCGCGGCGTTCAATGGCGAGAAGCCCGCCTCGGGGGCACTCCCAGGACGCCCTGAGTCCCCGAATTGGCGCGGCGTTCCAGGGGCGAGTGTATAGAGGTGCCCTTATGAGAGTTACAAAGCGGTGACAGCTGGAGGTCTTCCATGAAGCTTACTCAACAACCTTCCCAGCAGATCCCTGGGGATAATTGGAACCTCGAGGTTCCAATCCAGTTCATGGAAGCCAGTCAGCGGGACAGCTTTGCCGAATCGGGATTCCCTCCCCCTGACCCCGAGGTACACCAGCTATCCCCCGGCGCCCTTCCCCTGGTTTTTAGCCACGCTGCCAACGATAGCTTTCGCGATCTCCTGGTTATTGGGCATGCCCAAGGAGTGGTGCAACTGATCCTATCGGATCCAGTGCTGCGCAGTAAACGGCCCACCTGGATCGTCAGCCCAGGACAGCTCAAATATCTTTGCGAAGAGTTTCAATCCTGGCCAAAGGATTGCGCGATACCGCGCATTGCATGGTGCGAAGACTCGGCGCAGTTACCCGCCTTCCTTGAGCATATGCCAGAGGCCTGGTCTCTCGCGTTGGTTGATCATCGGGTCTGTGACCATGATGAATTATACCGAATGGCGCAAACGCGCTTCATCCGCCAATCTATTGGGCTACAACGCTTAACCCAAGATCTCTGCTATTTCTTTGACCGTATACCGCGGCTAAGCGGCAGCATTCGCTTAGAGCATTGGCGCAACGCAGGCGCAGGTCGCAGCGCCATCTGCATTGCCGCCGGTCCTAGCCTGGATTCGGAACTCGACTTTATCCGGCAGCACCAAGACCGCTGCCTCATCCTTGCGGTGGATGTGGTTCAGGGGCGCTTGGCCAGCGCTGGCATCCGGGTTGACTTTGCGGTCAATGTGGACTCAGACGAAATCATGGATGAACGCCTGGGAGAGCCGAATCATCCGGATACGGTGCTGGTCATGCCACTGCTAGGCCATCCCAAAATGGATCAACGCTTTCGCCGCCACACCTGGTTTGGCACCGGAGCCGTTCCCTTATTCGCGCTGGGAGAAGAGCCTGGACTCAGGACCGGCACCAATGTGGGAATCGCCGCGGTGGGCATGGCCTTGCATCTCGGCTGCCAAGACATCGTTTTGGTTGGGTATGACGCAGCGTATCCCAAGGATAGCTATTACAGCAGTATGGTAAACGCCGACTCTCAGGCTGAGCGACAGCTCCAATCCGGAAACGAACGCTTTATTCCTGGCAATAGTGGCGAGCCAGTGATGAGTAATATGCTGTTTGAAATTGGCGTCCAAGACCTGGGACTCATGCTTAACGGATACCAGGATGCGACGGTGTACAATATCAATATTAACCATGGTCGGGGCGCAAAGATCCCCCATACCTCAGAGCTTCCAGAAGGGTGGATGCCTGCGGGATCCGATGGCCCCTGGGCGCCACAGCTACCACCTCAATCTGGCTACGATGTCGACACTCAGCGAGTTATGACAAGCTTTGAGGACACCTTTCAAAAACAACGCCGGATCCTTTTAAAGGCAATGCGGTCTTCACTGGCCAACGAGGTTAATCCACAAGACATCCGTCTAGCCCTTCGTAACTCTGCATCAACCGCCCTATTGGGGGGATACGTTATGTATTTCCTCCATGGTGGACTTCTACAGGAGGTGCGCCTGGATGCCCAGCCCCCCTCCATTCGCACCAAGCCTGCGCGCGACGAGCTCCACGGGTTTCAACTGCAAGTCTGCAAAAATGGTGCAGATTTCATTCTTGAGGTTTTCGATAAACGCGAGCCCTGGGGTTACCAACTCAGTAAAGTTACCGTCGATTCACGGAAGGTTGCGTTTGCCCGCACCATTACCGAAGCGGTGGCGCGCCCAGATAATGCCCCCGCCGATGCCATTCTATTACCTGCGGCGGCACGATCCTTTAGCGCCATTCGCATGGTGTTCCCCGACACCCAATGGCCTTCACCGCGTTCAGCGCTTGAAGGTTTACTCTATATAAAAGCCGTTGGCGGCATTATTCCAGACAAATGGCTTGCCGAAACCATTTGCCTAAGCGTACTGGAAAATGTTGTCGGGCCCCTTGATTGGGCGATTACTACCGGCTGCCTGCCCGAATACCTCCTTCCCCGTGGCGGCAAGGGCCATCCCAAGGGCAGCGCCGGCACCGCAGTACGTGCCACCCGCGCCGTACTGGACATTCGCAACGGTATCGCGCCCACCCCACAGGGCCTAGACCGTGCGTGTCGTTGGCACCCAGCACATCTACATCTGGTGCATGCCCTTCTGCCCGATGAGGGGCCCCAATATACCTATGAGCTCCACGGACTCTTAGCAAGCAATCGCTTGGTCCCCGATGACCAAATGATTGCGATTATTACACATCGGTACCGTGATTATAATGGCCTGCTTCAATTCTTAAAACCATATACCGAGCACATCGGTGAAGCCAGTAGTGCTGCGATGACCTGTAGGCTCATCGAGCAGGGCAATCTCGATCAGGCCCTAGGCTTTCTCAATCGCTGCCGCCCCCTCTCCCGCTTCCGGGATAGCATGTCTGCGGTGACCATTGAGGGCCTACTCCAACGATCATCCCCCGGCGATACCGCACATGCCATTGAGATTGCACGAAACATCATTGATCCTGAGCTTCGCAGTGACTGGCTTGATCAACTGCTTCCCCAAGAAGAGGGACTGCGGGCGTATATCGACAGCTGCCTTAAGAACGATCATCTGCCGCAGGCGTCGGTAATCGCCGCTTGGATTCAACAGTCTGTGGCGAACTCTGATACGGCCATACTGGAAGCTATCGAAGGCCTCTTACAGCGGTACCGCAAGGCATCAGAGGAAGAGACAGGGAAAGAATCAGGGCCTAATAAGGAATGGACCGATCTCCACGAAGAACTCTTCACGGCGCTCAGCCAGCTACGACAACGGCTATCCTAAATTTTGAGGGCTTAGGCATCCTTCTCGGATAAGCGATGGCACTGCTGCGTCGGTTCACCCGCCTTTACCGACTGCGGTAAAACCCCACCGAGAATCCACGGTAAATCCGCCGGTGGTAGCCCATACCCCGGCCTGACCACGCGGATGTCGTCGCGGGTGAGGATGTGGCCGGCTGGCAGATCGCGGGCAAAAAAGCAGCTTTTGCGGAATTGGATATTGCCCGATTCCACTTCACCGGGGCCTTCCACCACGCCCTGGGCCAGGGCGGTTTCGATGGTTCTTACCGCTTGCACCAATTCATGGAATTCTTGCGGTTCCATTGAGAAGCCAGCATCGGGGCCGCCATCGGCTCGTGCCAGGGTGAGGTGTTTTTCTATGGCCACGGCGCCCAGGGTGACGGCGGCCACCGCCGCCAAATGGCCGGCGCTGTGGTCGGAGAGACCGCTGGCGCAGGCGAAGGTATCACGCAGCCAGGGAATATTACGCAGCTTAAGATCCTTGGCCTGGGCCGGGTAGGCGCTGACACAGGCCAGAAGGAAGATCGCCGGACAGCCGCCGGCGCGCAGGGTATCCACTGCCAATTGGATTTCTGCGCGATTGGCCATGCCGGTGGACATAATCACTGGCTTAGCGGTGGCCGCGATGCGTTCGATCAGGGGGATGTCGACAACTTCAAAGCTGGCAATTTTATAGATGGGGCAGGCGAGGGATTCGAGGAAATCCACCGCCGTCGGATCGAAGGGCGAAGAAAAGCAGAGCAGTCCGTGTTCGGCGGCACAGGCGAAGAGCTCTTGGTGCCATTCCCAAGGCGTACTGGCTTCTTGGTACAGCTCGTAGAGGCGACGGCCGGCCCAGGGGCCATCAGTAATGCGGAAGTACTCGTTGTCGATATCCATGGTAATGGTGTCGGCGGTGTAGGTTTGCAGCTTGACTGCATCGGCGCCGGCGTCAGCCGCTGCAGCAATCAGCGCCTTGGCCCGGCCCAGGTCGCCATTGTGATTACCGGAGAGCTCGGCGATAAGCAGGGCTGGCTGGTCAGGGCCAAGGATGCGGCCGGGGATGGGAAAGTTCGCTGCGGTCATGGGGCTACTACCTGTTGCAGGAAAACGGCGGTGGGGTGGCCATTGATGACCTCATCGGCGCTGCGGCGAAAGCCGGCTTTGACAAAGCAGCGCAGGGAGGCGGGATTATCCACACGCACCAAGGCGCGCAGGGTTTGGGCAAAGGGGCGGGGCCCGCTGTGGGCAAGAATGCGCAGGCCTTCGCGCAGCAGGCGCGGGCCCAGGCCTTGGCCGCGACTGCGAGGATCGGTACTCAAGGAAACCACCGCCTGGGCACCGTCGGCATCGCACTGCAGGCGCAGCACCCCCAGGGCCTGAGGGCCATCTGGCCCTGGGCCCTCGGCAATAAAGATGCGCGCCCTGGGATCATCCAGGCGGGCGGCAAACCAGGCGCAGTGGGCCTCCCAACTGGGCACCGCCCCCCCCTGCAAGGATGCCGCCTGCACCCCGGGATCGCTCAGCCAATCATAGAGCTGCTGAGCATCCCCATAGCGGGCTGGGCGCAGCAGCCCCCCGCTGCGGCATTGCCACCACTCACCAATGCGGGCCGCCACCCGCTGTTGCCCCAGGCCATCGGCGCGGAGCTCCTGGGGGCAGCAAGCGGCGGGCAAGGCTGCTGCCAGTCCCTGCAGATCCTCGGCCCGGCACAGGGGCACGCCGGCATCCGACAGGGCCCGGGCCAAGCGATCCTGATTGGCGGCGAGGCCGATGGCCAGCACCGGACAGGCGCAGGCCAGGGCTTCCAGCGCGATCCCGCTGGCGCTAACCACGGCGGCGGCAACCCGCCGCAGCTGGCTGGCCAAGGCCTGCGCATCGAGCAGGCCCAGGGCCTGCAGACGGGGGTGGGCAGAGGGCGCCTGGGCAACCCCGGCCAGCAGCAGCTGGGCCTGGGGAGCGGCAGCCAAGAGCACATCACAGACCCGGGGCAGCAGCGCCGCCGCATCGGTTCCGCCCAGGGCGACGAGGATCTGCTGCTTCACCCGGGATTCGGGCCCGGGGCCAAAGGCTGGCCGTAGCAGGGCGTGGGCGAGACCGGCACAGGCGATGGCCTGGGGATGGTCGGCGGCCCGGGCGCCGGGCATGCCCTCGACAATAAAGTCAGCAGGGGGTGTGGGGCCGGCCGGCCCATCGTGGATGCGCACGCAGGGCAGGCCCGGGGGAGTCGTCGCGGTATAACCGTCGATCAGCAGCAGGTCACCCAGCGCCGGCGGACCTGCCGCAGCCTGCAGCGGCAGACCGGCCCAGGCCCAGGCGGCGGGGCCTTGGGGATCGGGGGTAAACCACTGGGCCTGCCAGCCCTGAAGCGCCAGGGCCTCGGCCAGCACCCGGCTGCGCACCAAATGGCCGGCACCAATACTTGTGGAACCATCCGCCCACACCGTCAGCCGGCCTACCATGTGCGCGGATCCACAGCCGGGCGATGGGGCAGGGCCGGAGGCAGGGCAAGGTCGGCCGGCAAGGCTGGGGCAGCGAGAGCCTGGGCCAGCACCGATACCTGGTCTGGATGATCACAGCCCACCACTACCTGGTCGATATCTGGGTGCTCAAGGGCCGCGCGCAGGGCCAGGACCGGCAGGGGCAAGCCCAGTTCGGCGGCAATGCGGGCACAGCTGTCCAGGTCGAGGGCCAAGGACGACGCCGCTGGCGGCGGCTGGCGACCCGCCAATAAGCCCTGCAAATACACGCTGCGCACCGCAATACGCACCCCGTGCTGGCGCAGGCCGGGGGCGCAGAGCTGTAAGGGCCAGCGAGCGAGGAGATTCCAGGGCAGTTGAACCATCCGCAACTGCGGCAGCGCCAGGGCAGCCAAAGCCTCTTCACCCGTGTACACGCTTACGCCGAGTTCAGCGATCCGTTCATCGGCAGCCAGACTCCGCCAGCGAGCCAAAAATCCCGAATCGTGGAGGGTGCTAATGGAGAAATTATGCCACTGCAAGAGTTCCAACCGCTGTCGCCGCAGGGCGCGCAGAGATTGCCCGAGGTCGGAAGTAGGATCGGTTTTGCTCCATACCGCGCCCTGCCAATAGCGACCAATCAGTTCTTCACTACGCCCATAGGCAGGAGCCGTATCAATACAGCGAATACCCAGTTGCCAGGCAGCGGCCAAGGTGTCCTGGACTTGGAAGGGATCCGGCCGCTGCGCTGGCCGACCCTGGGCATCGGGGCGGCCATAAGCCATTCCCAGGCCCGCAGCACCCAATACCAGGCGCTCCGGGCTGATTTGGGGCTTAGGCGCGGCGGAAGATGAGCTCATTTTCCGCTCCCTGACATAAGGCATCAACGGCATGGGCATCGATGGCAAAGCGCAGTACCCGGAAGGCTTCCTGGTAAGCGGCAATGGTGCGCTCAATGATGGCGTCGTCATGGGCGAGACTAATGAACTGACTGCCCGAAAAGAGGATGCCCTGGCTAAGCATCTCCTGCTGGAAGAGGGTTTTGAGCTGCAGGCCGCGCCAGCGCGGGGTATCACTGAAGACCACAATGGTCCACGGCGGCATACCGGCACAGCGAGCAAAGTCTTGGCAACCGTGGCTGGCAGCTGCCGCATTGAAGCCCATTTGGAGGCGTTCACCCTGGCGCCAGGCATGGGCCCAGTAGTCGTGTTCTTCCATCACATCCAGGGTCACCATGGCAGCGGCGAGGGCCGTGGTTTCGCCACCAAAGGTGAAGGAAAAGAAAATCTCGTCAAAGGCGCGCATGGCCGCACGGGTGCCCGCCACCACGGCCAGGGGCAGGCCATTGGCCAAACCCTTACCCATGGCACAGAGATCGGGGGTCACGCCAAAGTGCTCTTGCGCCCCGCCCCGGGCCCAGCGGAAACCGGTAATCACCTCATCAAAGACGAATAAGGCGCCATGGCGATGGGCTAATTCCTTGACTCCCTCAAGATAGCCAGGGGCCGGGGCCTCAACGCTGGCGCACTCCAGAATCACCGCCGCACAGGGCTGGGCGGTCAGCAGCGCTTCCAGGGCCGGAAGATCATTGAAGGGGAAGGGATGGGTGAGATTGAAGATGGCCTCAGGCACCCCGCGCGAGCGTATGCCATAGGAGCGATCGATGGACCAGTCCTGCCAGCCATGATAGCCGCAGCGGGCAATATGATCACGGCCGGTAAGGGCACGCGCAGCGCGAATACAGGCCGAGGTGGCGTCGGAGCCATTTTTACCAAAGCGCACCTGCTCGGCACAGGGAATGATGTCAACCAAGCGCCGCGCCAGCGCAACCTCCAGGGGATGCATGAGGGAAAAGGCATTACCCTGGGCCAGTTGTTGGCAAACCGCTTCACTTACCCGGGGATGGGCATGGCCCAAGGTCACCGGGCCCAGGGCCATGGGATAGTCAATGTAGGCATTGCCATCGGCATCCCACACCATGGCCCCCTCACCACGCACCAGGTATTTGGGGCCCACCCCATTGCAAAATTGATTGGGCCCCTTGGAGAGGGTTTGGGTGCCCGCAGGAATCAATTCCTGGGCTTGGCGCCACAGCTCATTGGAGCGGGTAATGGTGGGCAGGGGCCGAGTAGCGCGCAGCTCACGCTGAAACGTGGCCACCGCCCCCTCATTAGGCATGGCCTTATAGCAGCGCTCACGCAATTCCGACTGCCGCTGCAACAGAGCCAGTATATCGCCGAGACGGGCCTCCTTGCCGCAGGCCGCTAACAGGTCCTCGACCAGGGCCAGATCCTGGGGATGGTCTACCGACCAGTGGTAATTGCTGATATCACCGTGGGGACAGGGATAGTTGGCCAAACGAAAACGCTCGGGCCGCGAGCGAATGAACGGGGTCACATGCTCTCGATCATGGGCGCTGTCGCTCTCGACATGGGCCATGCGCAGGGCCTCTGCCCGCAGAATCTCCACATCCAAACCATCGGGCCAAGAGGGCGGCGATATATTGCTGAGATAGTCCACATCGCCAGCGGCAAAGCGTTGCAACATGGCATCAACCAGCTCGGGCTCGAGCAGGGGACAATCCCCGGTCAGGCGCACCACCGTATCGGCATCGCCCATGGCCCCAATAAAGCGCGCCAGCACATCATCCAGGGGGCCCCGATGCACCGCCACTCCTTGCGCAGCGGCAGCTGCGGCCAGGGCATCGTCATCGGCGTGGTCGCTGGTGGCCAGCACCACCCGCTGCACAGCACGCACCTGCTGGGCCCGGCCCAGCACCTGGGAAAGCAGGGTGCCATCGCCCAAGGATGCCAGCATTTTCCCCGGGAAACGCCGCGAGGACATACGGGCCTGGATAATGATCGCCGTGTTCATTGCGGTCCTTGCTGCCCAGACTGCGCCCTGGGCCATTCGTCAGCCAGTATGCCAAACCAGAGATGATCCTGCCAGGAGCTGGTATCAGCGGCGTCCACCCGTAATTGCTGGCGCCATACACCCTCGCGCTGAAAGCCCACTTTCTCAAGGGCCCGCATGCTGCCCACATTGTCTGCATAGCACCCTGCCTGAACCCGGTGCAGAGCAAGGTGCTGAAAGGCGAAATCAACCACCGCTCTAATCGCCTCGGTGGCAAAACCCTGACCCCAAGCATCGCGCTCGCCAATGAAATAACTAATGTCGGCACAGGAATGAATGGGGTTTATCGGCCCTAATTTAATATTACCAATATGGCGCTGGTCAGCCGCGCGCAGCATGCCGAACAGCAGCGAGCAGGGATCGTCATTGATTGCTGCCACAAAGGAGCGGATGCTGTCCAGACTTTGGGGCTGCCAGCGGGTTTCTAGCCAGGCATGAATCGCCGGATTCTCAAGCCACGCCAGGTACCGCGGGCCACAGTCATCCATGCGCAATGGGCGCAACTCCAGGCGCGGGCTGTACAGGCGCAGGTCTGGATTGCAGGTCAAGGGACGAAAATCCTCAGGCCGCTGCATTATACCACCTTGAAGGCGAGGTCATAATTGGAAAGGAAGGCTTTGGCACGCAAAGGGTTTGAGTCCGTAAAATTGAACAGGCTGCCCATGGCCAAGGCATCGACGCCAGCCTGTAAAAATGCATCGCGCAGGTGCTCATAATGCCCGGCACCACCGCAGCCGATCACCGGCACCGCAACCGCAGCGCTGACTGCCCGAAGAAGATCAATATCATAACCCTGCATACGACCATCTTCATCCACGCTTTGAACGAGGATTTCCCCTGCTCCGGCAGCCACCACCCGCTGCAGGTGCTCGATCAATGCCACCTCTGCCTGCAGCTGGGCGCAGTCACGCCAACAACTCCAGCCGCTGGCACCATTCCGGCGACAGTCAATGCTTACCATCAGGGCCTGATTGCCAAACTCTTCGGCAATGGCGCGCAAGAGGCCGAGGTCGGTGTAGGCCGCACTATTGACCACCACCTTATCGGCGCCGCCCTGGATCAGACGCCGCGCATCATCCAGACAGCGAATACCACCGCCCAAACTCAAGGGCATAAAGCAGACCTGAGACAGCCGCTGCAGAAGTCCAAGCAGCGGTTCGATATCGCGCTGCTGGCGGGAGATATTGAGCACCACCAATTCATCGGCGCTTTGATCGGAATAGACCTGGGCGCTTTTAATCGGATCACCCACATCGCGGCCCGGGCTAAAGCCAAGGGTTTTATGCAGGCGATCGCCATCGAGCAGCATAACCGGGATGAGGCGGCGCTTGAGGACCATATTAGGCCACCCCATCCCAATGGAGGAAGGCTTCCAGCAGGGCCAAGCCATTACGCTGGCTTTTTTCCGGGTGGAACTGCAGGCCAAGCACCGAGCCCTGAGCCACCGCACACACCACCGGGCTGCCGTAATCGGTCACCGCCAGGCGATGCTCTGCCTGATCGACGCGAAAATGGTAGCTGTGGACAAAATAAAAATCACGGCCCGGCTTTATGCCCGCGAAACAGGGGTGCGTGCGTTTGAGCTCTACACTGTTCCAGCCGACATGGGGAATGCGCAGGGGTTCTACCCGCAGGGGTTCCACGCGACCGGGAATAAGGTCGAGGCCCGCCGCTCCGCCGCCTTCTTCGCCCCAACTTGCCAAAAGCTGCATGCCGAGGCAAATCCCCAGCAAGGGGCGACCGGCGGCGACATGGTGATGCAGGGCTGCCGTCCACCCACCATCGTGCAGCCGCTCGGCGGCCGTACGAAAGCTGCCCACTCCTGGAAGAATAATGCGCTCGGCCTGGGCCAGCGCAGCAGCGCTGGAACAGCGCAGGGGATCATAACCGCAGGCGTCCACGGCATTGGCTACCGAGGCCAAATTGCCCATGCCTATATCGACGAGGTGGACGCTGAAGGTGCTCACACGGGGGACTGTGCCACCGACCCCTCGCGGTACCAGTGGTCAAAATCAGGGGTTTTATCAGCATTGCGAATGGCTGCGAAATCAGGCCGATGGGGCGGCACAACGGTTTTCATCACAATGGCATTGAATTCATCTTCGCTTAATCCCAGGTACTCCAGGAATAACTCCAGGCTGGGCGGCCGACGACCCTCGTATTCTTCCACAATGCGATCCGCGGCAGCCTTATCCATACGCCCATTGCGCAGGTCCAAGGCCGTCATCTGGGTCACCCGGGAATAGCCGCGCTTGAGGAATTTAATGTAATCGCGCACCCCTTGCATCCAGCATTCGATCTTTTCATAGGTGTACATGCCCTGGGGCATGCCCTCTACCTGATCCCCCTGCCAGCCCAATTCCGTTTGGATAACCGCGCTTTGGGTTTTGACATCCCAGGGGATGAAGCTGCCCAGACACAGCGAACGATAGCGTAAGCGCTTCAGTTCGCGCATCGGCGGATAGGTAAAGGGCTTGAGATCGCGCTCGTCAAAATCGAAACCATCGCGAATCATGCCCGCCATATCCTCGGCGGTAATGCCGAGATTGACGAAGCGATTGAAGCGGGTTTCGTCCACCTCTTCAACTTCATCATCGCGGTAATCATAGTAGGCCGTGTACTCACTCGATGGTTCGCCCCACATCACCAAGGGCGTCTGCTCCTTAAGGGCCACCCACATGGGATAGGCGAAAATGCCGGTATGACAGTGCCAGCAAAAATCACCCTTGCGAATCAGGGCCTCCAGCATAACCCGCTTAACCACCCGCCAATTAGGCCGGAAACTGTGCACCTCCACCCCCAGTTTGCGGAAGGTGCGCTCATTATTTTCCCGCAGGCCCGGACGCATAAAGCCGTGGTCAAACTGCACCACCAGGGGCTTCAGGTTATACTCCTTCATCAGGTAGTAGAGGGTCCAGGTGGAATCCTTGCCCCCGGAGAAGGGGACGATGACATCGTAGGCGGTTTTTCCCCGATATTCTTCCACCAACTGATTCAGCATCTGCTTGCGCGCTGCCCAGTCGATGGCGGTATCGCGGTGTTCCTTCTGGCGACAGACATTGCAGACCCCATGGGCATCGAATTCGATGGTTTCATAGGTTTCAGGCAGGCCACACTTCACACAGCGGCGTACGGTAACGGCACAGCCGGGAATATGGCGCGCACCGGGAATGGCGGCGGCGGGATGCTGAGCCGGGGTCTGAGTATCGACGGGCGGCATGGGCAATATTCCTTAGGCTAGACAATGACAAAATGGGCGTCTTGAGTTCAGTATCGGCGGCATCAGCTCGGGCTTGATTCTCAAATTCCCAGGCGCTGCAAGAGTTCCCGCAGGCCCTCCACATCCAGCCAACGGTCATTGGTATCCGAGGCGTAGGAAAAGCCGTCCTGGACCTTGGTGCCACCAATGCTGATTAAGCGATCGATGGTGGCCATGGAGGGATGGTGCACGGCCTCCGGGGCAATCACAAAGTGGTCGGGGAAGTTGACGGAATGACGGGCATCGTCTTCGCCAATCATTAATTCGTGCAATTTTTCGCCGGGCCGAATGCCAATGATCCGGGTTGGCAAATCGGGGGCCACCGCCTGGGCCACATCGTTAATGGTGGTGGACGGAATTTTGGGGACAAAGATTTCCCCGCCCAGCATGCGGCCAAAATTATCGACCACAAATTGGGCGGCCTGATCGAGGGTAATCCAAAAACGGGTCATGCGTGGGTCGGTAATCAAAAGCTCTTTGGCACCCTCGGCAACCATGGCCCGCCAGCGGGGAATGATCGAGCCGCGGCTGCCAATGACATTGCCATAGCGCACCACGCTCAACTTGGGCTTTCCCTTGGAACCCACATAGGCATTGCCAGCCACAAATAATTTATCAGAGCAGAGTTTCGTCGCGCCATAGAGATTGATCGGGTTGGCGGCCTTATCGGTGGAGAGGGCGATCACCTTTTCCACATCCCGATCCACAGCCGCATCGACGATATTCATAGCGCCGTGGATATTTGTTTTAATAAATTC
>REDX01000027.1 GCA_007695355.1 Planctomycetota bacterium | reverse complement strand
ATCGGCACTGATGGCGCTGGCCAGAGGTTCGGCATCCAGGCTTTGTTCCCACACCCGGCAGGCATCGGCAATGGCAAGATTGCGACTGACAGCATGGAAGGTAAAGCCGCGCGGACTGCCCAAAAATTCTCCGTAAATGAGATGGGTGCGTTGGGCAAATCCCGGCTTAAAGGCATCGGCCATTTGTACCGCGCTTAAGGCCAACAAGGGCAGCGAGCGCAGGCCATGGGTGGTGTCTAAATACAGGTGGCGCTGCGCATCGCCCAGGGGCAACAATTCCAGTAAATAGTGGAGAACCTGGTCGGCGCTGTGATCATCGACTTCACGGTGGCAGACCACATGGCAGTGCACCTCTCGCTGCCACACCTGACTCAGCATCCCGGCAAGGGGCAGCAGATCAGCGTGGGTCACACCGGGGCTAGTTTGTTCGCCACAGGCCTCTTCCAAATCCATCCATAACTGTTCGCCGCTGGCATCGCTGCGATATTCTTCAACTAAGGCACTCCATGAACTGGTGGCGGTGCCAATCAATTCCACCCGATCCACCACTTTGCCCTGCGGGCTGGACAACCAGGCCTGGGCGAAAAATGGGGTTTGGGGACTGGCCCATTCGCCAATCACATAAGAGGTTTTGCGATAGGCGGTGCCGGTGCTGTCTTTGCTGCCGCGGCCAATGGTGGTTATCAGGGTTGCTTGCATGGGTACCTCTGTGAACGCCGGCGGTCAGCCAGCACAGTTGTTTATGGTTGCTGCTGAGTAATGAGTTCGCAGATCAGACGGTCGGCGTCTACCAGTAAACGATCCCGTTCATCGGCACTGCAAAAGGCGTGGCTAAAGCCCTGGCGTATAAGCCCCAAGGCATTCCACCATGATAGGCCGCGCGTGCTCATGCGACTGGCTGCGATGTATTCATCCGCCAAGGTGGTGCGGGAAATACCCGGGTTGTCGGTGCACAGGGTGCAGGGCACGCCCATGTCGAGTAAGGTTGCTAAAGGGTAGGGCCGGTGACTGCCAGGATAATCGGGATCAGCGAATCCTACCACTTCACGATTGCTGGTTGGGCAGAGTTCCACACAAATGCGCCGGTCGCGAAAGCGGCGGGCCAGGTCTGGGTGGTCGGCGAGCGTAAGGCCGTGGCCAATGCGATCGGCGTGTAGGCGGTAAGTGGCCTGCCAGATGGACTGGGCAGGGGTGCCTTCGCCCGCGTGAATGGTGATGGGCAGGCAGGCGGCGAAGGCCTGTTCGAGATGGATACTGAATTCGTTGTGATCGGCCTTGCTTTCATCGCCTGCGAGGTCAATGCCAACAATGAAATCATGTAACTGGGGATGCTGTTTTGCCGCTACGGCCGTACCAATAACTTGGCTGGCGCTTTCCCCCGTGCGCCAATCACCAATCACCATAAAGCGGATGAGGGGATCGGTTGGTCGTATAATGTGCTGGAGAGCATGGTAAAAATCGAGCAGCCAAGACAGGGGATAATGCGGACGATATTTGGTAGGACTGCCGCGTAATTCCAAATATCGCAGGCCCTGGGCCACCGCGGTGTCGCGGATGGCCTGGGCGTAGGGCAGCAGGGCCAGGGGCTCGCCCAAGAGCGCGGAACCCGAAAGTTCCCCCGGTAATTCATAGGCATCAAAGCCGCGTGCATGGCCAGGGGATTCACCTGGCATGCCCTTCAAACCCAGGCGCGGTTCGGTGGGGGCATACAAACGCTCGCTCCACAGTTGCGGACAACTTTCTGGGGCAGCCAAGCAGCAGGCCACGGCGGCGCTGCGATCAGGGGCATTTTTTAAGGTGCTGCAGGCAGTCCAGGGATCGCTCCAGTCCAGGCTGTTGGCGACGGTCTGTGCCACTTCGCGGCGGGAGCGTGGCAAGGCATCCCAGATGGCCTTACCCACCCTGATTTGTGCAGACAGGTCCAGGATGCCGCCAATATGGCAATGCAATTCCGCCTTGGGCAGGCGCTGTAACAGATCGCGATCTGAGGCGCTGATGATCTGCTGGCGCAGGGATTTAATGCGCTGGGGTGAGAGGCGATAGAGCCCCCGCCAATTGGCCATGCTTTCCTGGCGGGCGAGATCTTCGTGGGCCTGCACCAAGAGACTGCTGGCCTGTTCTTCGCGTCGGGCGATGTCTTGCCATAACCAGCCCTCAGGGCCTGGAGCATGGAAGGGAATATCGCTGCTGATGGGGTAATGAGTGGCGGTGATTGCCGGTGGAAAGCCCACTAAATGCTGGGCTGCATAGCGGGCAATAAAGGCTGCCTGAATGGGGAGGTCTGCTGGTAATGGCGTGCTCCAGTCGTGCTGATCCAGGCGCTCGCGGATGGTTATTGCTGCCCTTTTGCTTTCGCTTTCCGGTGGCATCACATGAAACATTCCAGCGCAGCCAAAGATATGCCCGGCTTGTTGCATATCTGCCGACATGGTTTTGCGGCCACCAGACAGGCACAGCACTGCCTGTGGACCGGCGGCCAGAACGCTGCGAAAAATCACTTCGCGCAAGCGTTCAATCGCTGCCTGGGCGCTGGCATCTGCGGCCGCAGCACGAATAAAGCGCAGGGGCACCGGCTCGCCCAGATTCTGCCACCAGGCGCGGATGGCGTCCTCTGCCGCGACCGTGGTTTCCGTGGCGGCGTCGGTGCTGACAATCCACAGAGCATCGGGCTCTGGCAGCGCCCAGGGACGCAGGGCCTCACATATCCCTGGCTGCCGCGCATAGAGGGGGCAGCGGTGCGGCGCCAATAAGGCGTAGGCCTCGGGGATAATCTGCCACGACAAACCGAGGGTGCAGATGAGGGGGGTCATCGTGGCAAATCGTCGGCATCGATGTCCGGTGGGCTGCTTTTTTCGTGCAGTGAGAGCGCTGTTTCAATGGCTTGGGTAACGTGTTCAGCGAAGTCGCTCACGCCCCCTTTGGCAGCTTTTGGGCTATCGCTGACTTTGGTTTCTTGATCGCTCATTCGTTTCCCCTCACTGTTGAGGCCGGCATGGTTTACCGTATTACGGAGATCTTTGACATGACGCACGGCATCGACCCACGCTATCCAGT
>REDX01000177.1 GCA_007695355.1 Planctomycetota bacterium | reverse complement strand
CGGCGGCACCGTTACCTTCGCTGGCGCACAGGCTGGGCCCGCAAAACCAGGCTGCCGGTAGTTCGGCGCCCAGGCCCGGACCGGTGGGTAGCGCTAGGCGCCCGCTAGCGCTCACCCGTGGCTGGTAGCTGCCCAGTTGCGGATAGAGGTGGTCGCTGAGGGCGCGGCTGCTTTCCACGGCCCATAGATTGGGAATGGTGGCCGCAATCTGGCAGGCGGCGGCATGGGCCACGGGCCCGCCTAAATTATGCAGAATCACCGGCAGCCCATAGGTTGCCGCCAACTGGGCGCAGGCCCGGGTTTCACCCAAGCCCCCGCACCACATGGGATCGACCATGACGATGTCCACCGCAGCGCGCTCAATCAGCTCGCGCAAGGCAAAGCGGGTAAACAGGGTTTCCGAGCCAACCAAGGGAATGCGCGTGCTCTGATTGAGGGCGGCGAGGGCGGCCACATCGTGGGCAGGTACGAGATCCTCAAGAAATTCGAGGCCGAGATCTTCGCAGGCGGTGACAATGCGCCGTGCCGCCGGTAGGGCCCAGCGGGAATGCCCTTCCAGGCCCAGCGCCAGGGCACCACCATCGACCTCGCGCATGGCGGCCAAGGTGGCCGCGCCCTGGGCGCATTCGGCCTGGGAGAGGTGTTGACCCAGACTGGCTTCGCTGAAGCGGTCAAAGGGCCACACCTTGGCCATGCGGTAGCCATCGGCCAGCAGGCTGCGCGCCAGTCCCGCCGGATCTTCCTGCCAGTATTGGTAGTCGTTGCAGGGGCCGTAACTGATGCAGGTATTATAGCAGGGCAGATCAGCGCGCACGGCACCGCCAAACAACTCCACTACTGGCACCCCCAGGCGTTTGCCTTGGATATCCCAGAGGGCGAGTTCGATGGCGGAAAAGGCCCGCCATTCAGCACCCTGGAAACCGTGATAGCGAATATTGTCAAAGCACAGGGTGGTCAGGGCATTGATCGCCCGACTGTCTTGGCCCAGCAGCAGGGGGGCCAGGGTGCCGTGCAGGGCGGCCTGGCTGCCGGGAACTTTATCGTAGGTTTCACCGTGGCCGATGAGGCCATCGTCGCAGTGCACGCGCACTGCTAAAACCCGTTGGTGTTCGCGTAGGGTAACCGACTCAATGCGGCAAATGCGGCTCATCGTGGTTCTCCGCCGGGAAGGTCACCCGCCCAGGCCGCGGCCGGCCAGCCCACTGTGTTGAGGGGCATTACAAAGCAGTTTCCGGCCTCTGGTTCGGCGCAGTCCAGGGCTGCACTGGTAATCACCAAGTGATCGCAGAGGGGGCCAGCCAGGGCGCAGGCGGTAATCTGCGAGCAGGGACAGCTTAGGTGCTGGCGCAGTTCGCCGCTGGCAAAATCATAGCCGCGTACGCACCCGCCACCCCAAAAGGCCACCCACAGGGTGCCCTGCTGATCGAGACAGCAGCCATCGGGGACGCCGGCCACATTGTCCACCGCAATGCGCCGCAGTTGCTGACCGACGATGCCGCGCTGCACATCGTAGGCGTAGATGCCAATGGCGCGCTGCGGGCTATCGATAAAGGCCATTTCATTGCCTGCCGCATTCCAGGCCAGGCCATTGGGGCAGGTTAAGCCACTCATCAATTGGCGCACCCTACCATCGGGGTCTAAACTCCACAGGCAGCCCTGGCCCGGCGCCATATCCAAGGGCATGGTGCCAGTGATAAAACGCCCGGCGGGGTCCACCGCGCCATCGTTACAGCGGATCTGGGGATCGGGGCAGGGATTGGCCAGGGGCGTGCAGCGGCCGCTGACCGGGTCAAAGTGCTGCCAGCCCTGCTGGGTGGCCAGTACCAGTCCGCCCGTCGCCAACGGCGCCAGGGCCCCAATCATCCCCACCTGAGCCAAGAGATCCCACTGCTGCGGCGGGGTAAAACCATCGTTCTGCCAGCGGCTGTGAAAGAGTAAGCCACGAATAATATCCACCCACCACAGGCCATCATGGCACCAGCGCGGGCCCTCACCCAGGGTGAGACCTTGTGCAAACAGGGTGCGCAGCCTCATGCCTGGCCCGTGAGTAAGCTGGGCCAGGGCGGCAGAGGGCTGGCTTTAATAAGGTCAGTGAGTTCCCGGTGCCAGGCAATATCGCGCCACATGCCGACAAATTGCGGGCCGCAAAAATTGGAGGTGGCAATGGCGGCCCAGGCGCCGCTGGCGGCAGCGTGGCGGGTGCCTACGGCGCACATCTCCTTCACCCAGCCCCAATCCAGCATGGGGCCATCTTTATAGTCAACGATGCCCCAGCACTCGGTGGTAATCAGCGGCCGCTGGCAGCGGGCGGCGCTGGTGGCGGCGTCATCAATCATGTGCCGCAACTGGCCCAGCCAGTGTTCTGGATCGGCGCGATACAGGGCTTCGCCATGGCAGGCGACTACCTCGAATTCACTGTTGTCCCACTTGTGCTGAAAGGTCCAGCCCAGGCGCTGATAAAAATCGGTGCCGGTGGCGATCCATAGATGGGGTTCGAAACAATCGCAGTGGGGAGCGGCAGGGGCTGGGTCTGCGCCCCAGGGATGAATGGAGGTGGTCAGCGCTAGCTGCGGATAGGCCGCGCGCACCACACTGCTGGCGCCCGCGATCCACTGCAGGCTGCGCGCATCCTGCCAGTCCATAGAGGGGATTTGTTTTCCTTGGGGATCGTATTCATCTTGGCCGTAGAGAAAGGGCGCCCAATTGGGTAGCGGCCATTCATTGCACAGGTCCACATACAAGATGTGCTCCAGCAATCCGGCATCGCGAATCCCATCCAACACCGCCAGCCACGCCGCGGCCAGGCGCTGCGGCGTGCACAGCAGGCGCCAGGATTCCGCCGTATCGCGGCGAAACCACGAACTGAGTCCCACCGCAATGCCGCGCTCGCCGCAGGCCGCAATACAAGCAATCAACTCCGGAAGAATGCGCCGCACTCGGCAGCGCATGGGCGCGCCCCAATCGTTAACCGCCCACACCGGCAGCAGCTCGTGGCTGCCCTCGGGATCGGCCAGGACCAGGTGGGGGAAGGCATCGATACGAATGGCGTCATAGCCTCGTTCGAGCAATTGGTCTAAGGCCACATCGAGATCTTCATA
>REDX01000123.1 GCA_007695355.1 Planctomycetota bacterium | reverse complement strand
CGGCTCATTGCCCAGGCTGCTCTAGACTATTTTGTTGGAGCCTATGCCCTTAAATACACTGATGGGGTTCTGTCCGGCCCCTCCCAACGTGGCTTCAGCCGTAATAGTGCACAGGCCATAACCGATACTTTAGGCTGGATCTGGTGGGGTTCTACTATTAATCCTGAACAAGTGAATATGCATAATGCCCGGTATTCCAGCCACACCTGGACTTCGCGCTGGCGACCGAACGCCGTGCTCAGCAATATTGCCACTCGCAACCTACCCAGCCTTCCGGTTGAATGGCGCAATAGCAAATCGAATTACTGGTTCGGCCAGCGCATTGAGCCTCGAGGCAATCATTTTCACGAGAGCTTTTATGTGCATGCACAGTATAGCCTTGGTAGTCTTTGGGCAGGCTGGGATAGACACGGTCAAACCGTTCGCTGGCAACTCAGCGCCCAGGGAAGCAGTAGTACTGAAGGTGCAATTACCTTCACCGGCGGTCATCCAATCAATGGCCGGACTTGGGATGGCCTTGGCCGCTATGAACAAACTGCCCAGGCTGATAGCACTCTGGTCCTCCTCACCGATATCCCTGACGATGACCCCCATCATCACGTCCTTTTCCATATTCCTCCGAAAGCTAGCTGGCCAGAGCAACACGGCAACTGGTGGATTATGCGAGCTAATCGCACGTGGGTCGGAGTCCTTCCCCTGGGCTCACCTGCACAACTGGGTTTCAGTGAATTGAGCGAGCGCGATCGCAATCGCGGACATCACCCTACACCAGCCCTCATAATTCCTGGCCAGCGCAGTGGCTTTGTGCTGCAGGTTTCATCCATGGATGAACACGAAGATCGCGACGCCTTTCTTACGGCCCTTCATGAAAGCCAAGTGAACTACAATCACCAAGGGGATGGCGCCCAAAAGGTAAGCCTGAAAACCCTCAAGGGCCGCCCCCTGGTTGCCACCCAACAGCTTGGTGAACGCCATCTCGCTGCGCTTATTGATGGCGAAACCGTGAGCTTTGAGAACTGGCCAGTCTTTGGCGGGCCCTACTTCAACCTCAAAGAGGGAATTCTCCAAGCTTGGGACGGAGAACGCGGGTATCAGGTTGATTTCACTGGAGATCTTCCGGTCTACAGCGACTGGAGCCCCAGTGCCGAATAATTGACAAGGCATAGGGAATACTTCAATTTTAGAAAATCGGGCGCGCTCTATGAGCGCCCGATTTTTTTGTCTTCAACACACTCTGCGGGAGGAGTAGCACCTGCGCATGACTGGAGAAATTTTCCAATCGACGGCTCAGCTCTAGAAATTCAACAATCATTGCTTCGCCAGATGCAGAGGCTAAGATCTTCGAGTGTAATCAAGCCCCTACTGAAGGTGCCATAAACGGAGTTTTCCATGCCAGCTAAGCGCAGTTTTTTCCAGGATGTCCTCTGCGAAATTGAGTCCGCAGCAGGCCATCTCGACTTGGATCCCGGGCTTTTGGATCAGGTCAAGTTCTGCAATAGCGCCCTGCGCCTGCGCTTTCCAGTCAAACGCGATGATGGCTCACTGATGGTGGTTGAAGCTTTCCGCGCTGAACACAGTCACCATCGCCTACCAACCAAGGGCGGCATTCGCTATGCCCCTGGAGTCACCATGGATGAGACCATGGCCCTGGCCGCGCTTATGAGTCTCAAATGCGCTCTCGTCGACGTCCCCTTTGGCGGCGCCAAGGGGGCAATCAATATTGACACGCGAATGCTGAGTCTAGGGGAACGAGAGCGCGTAACCCGGCGCTACACCGCAGAGTTGCTCAAGAAGAACTTTATCGGCCCTGATGTGGATGTGCCTGCTCCCGATTATGGTTCGGGAGAGCAGGAGATGGCGTGGATCTGCGATACCTACAAAAACCTTAGCAACGGGGATGGTAATTATACAGCCTGCGTCACCGGCAAGCCCCTGGATCTGCACGGCATTCCTGGGCGGGCGGAAGCAACGGGGCTGGGCGTCGCCTTTGGTGTGCGTGAGGCCGTGGCCCATGCCGAGGACATGAAACCCCTAGGCCTGAGCACCGGCCTTGGCGATAAGCGGGTGGTGGTGCAGGGCCTGGGTAAAGTCGGCTATCATGCAGCCCGAGCGTTAAGCAATCTCGGCGCCATCATCGTTGGTGTCGGCGAATATAATGGCGGCGCCCATGCTCCAGACGGCATGGATATTGAAACTGCCCACACCTGGTTCCGCACTCATGGCAGCCTTGAAGGCCTGCCCGGCAGCAAGTTCCTGCCTGAAGCAGGGGCGATTCTTGAGGCTGATTGCGATATTCTGGTTCCCGCTGCCCTAGAGCATGTCATCGATAGCGATAATGCTCCGCGCATCCGCGCGCGGATCATCGCCGAAGGCGCAAATGGCCCAGTAACTCCCGAGGCCGACCATTACTTCCGCGAGCACCAAATCATGGTGATTCCTGATGTGTACCTGAATGCCGGTGGGGTTACGGTGAGCTATTTCGAATGGCTCAAAAACCGTAATCACGTCAGCTTTGAGCGTATGATCTCGCGCTACATGCTGGATATGCAAAAAAATCTCATGGTCGAATTGGCTCGCTCCATGGGCCAAGACCCAGCGGGCATGAACCTCGATAATCTCAGAGGGCCCTCAGAACTCGACTTCGTCCGCGCCGCCCTTGAAGACACCATGGTCAAGAGCTATCAGAAAATTCGCGAATACTGGCATCAGGCAGCCATGCCCAGTCTGCGCAGCGCTGCAATTGCCCGCGCCTTAAGTCAGATCGCCAAAACCTATCAAACCTTGGGCATTTTCCCCTAATCGCGCAGGCCTACGGCGCAAGCTTCTCGAGGGCCGACAAACCCCCGCCTTGAAGCCCGGGCTGATCCATAAGTCTCTTCCATTCAGCAATTTCAAGGGTCTGGGCCTGATCGACGAGCATAATCGGTATCCCTTCTTCAATGCGATACGCACGACGGGTAGCCGGATCTGTGGAAACCAATCGGCCGTCTACCCACTTGAGCGGCGACTTCGCCAGCGGACAAACCAGAATATGGAAAAGTTCAGGGTCAATGGGCAATGGGGTGTCCATGGGAGCCTCCGCAGGGTGTAGCATTGCAGTGCAGTGTGCCAGCATACCATCCGCCGTCCATGGGTCGCAGGCGCGCATCTACCTACGGCTCCACCCGGCTGATTACCGTCATTGGTAATAACTCCCAGGTGGTGCCCACCGTTGGCCTTTTGGTTGGCGGCAATATCCCGGTGGTGGTCTATACCGATGACCCCCATCTTGAGGAGGCGTTGGCGCCCTATTCAGGGGTCAGCGTATTTCCCATTGCCAAGGACTATACTGAAGCGCCACCGGATCTTCCCGACAGTCCCTATATTATTGCCGTCAATCCAGATACCTTGGCTCGACAGATCCGCTCGTGGCTGCCGCGCACCTTCGCCATCTTCCATACCTCATCAGAGCATAAGGGCCGCAATAACGCTTCAGGATTCCTCAATCTTAGCCCCAGTCCCACCAACCATCGCAAGCACCTGCTGCGGCGCCTTTCCACCCTGCGGCGGGTCGACAAGATTTGCGATATGGTGCGTCACGCCGAATTCCCTCTCATTCTCATGTACGCGGATCCAGATCCCGATGCCATCGGTGCCGCCCTGGCCCTGGCCTTGATTATGAAGAGCGTCGGTGCCCAACCAGTAATCCGCTATACCGGAGAAGTGCAGCGCTATCAGAACAAGCTGATGCTCAACTTTCTCAAAGAGCCCATCGAGCGGTTGCGCGATTCTGAATTAGAAGCCGCCGATGTGGTCGCCGTGGTCGACGCTCAACCAGGGTTCTGGAAACATAACCCACCCAATGCCCACATCGTCATCGATCACCATCCCGTACGCGAGGATACTAAGGCGGTTTACTGCGATCTGCGCGATCACTACGGATCGACCTCTTCCATCCTCATTGAATATTTGCACGAAGCAGGAATACCGATCCGGCGCAAACTGGCCACCGCCCTGCTCTATGGGCTCATGACCGACACCGCCGATCTCTCTCGCCACACCACCTCCGCCGATATTAAAGCCTACGACTTGGTGCACACCAAGGCCGACCTTTATTTCCTCTCCCGCCTCGCCAAGAGCGTCGTGCCGATCAATATGCTAGATCAGATTAGCTGGGGCATTAACCACCGCATCGTCTTTCGCGACCTCATGCTGATTCATTTTGGTGAAATCCAAACGCCTGATCTCTTGGTTCAAGTTGCCGATTCTATGCTTTTAACCTGCGGCATTAATTGGGTGGTCTGCGCCGGTAAACTTGGCGATAAATTGGTAGTCGTCTTCCGCGGTGACGGACACCGCCAAGATGTCGGCTCTCGGGCACGCTCGGCCTTTGCCAAGATTGGCTCGGCTGGGGGGCATCGTACCATGGGCAGGGCGGAGATCCCCCTGGGTGGCGAGCACGTTGACACCACCGTAGATCTCCTGATTAATAATCTTTTTAAGCGCATGGCGCAAAAGCAGCGAGAAAAATTTATCCGCATTTTGCGTAATTATCTTCACGGACCTGGGCCAACCGAGGCCCTGCCTCTTATTACCCGCTAAGCCACCAAGGAGGTTGCCATGATACAGCGTTGGGCTTGGATCGTGGTGCTTTGTGCGGCTGGAGCTTTGCTTGCCGGCAATCTGGTCTTGGGCACCGTCGTTGCCCCCACTCTCTTCCGTACCTTAACTACCGACCACGCCGGACTCGGCTTTGGTAATATCTTGCGTCTGTGGACCGAGGTCTTCGCCTGGCCCCTGGTGATTATCGCCGCCAGCGCCCTCGCCGTGATCTTTGCCATTCGCCTGTTGAAGGGCCACTCCAATTGGTTTACCGCCGCCGGCATTCTTGCCCTGGCCCTGGTGGGCACCCATTGGTGGTCCACCAATTTGGTGCGAGATAGCATTGCCGCCCGGGAATATATGCGCAATGTCCAGCCCCTGCGCTACACCCCAACGATTGCCGAGGGGGATTCTCGTGCCGCCATCGCGAAAAAACATTTCGACTATCTGCACCGCGCTTCAAACCGTGCCTTTTTGGCGCAAAGCTTTACCGCCCTCTTGACGGTATTGCTGGCCAGTGGTGCCCTGATTTTCACCCGTGTCGAGAGCAGCGGATCCCAGGACGATCTTGATGATCTGGTTCCCTAAACTTCTCCCGCTGATATCGCTTTTAATCGGCGGCTGCATTACCCACCGCGCCAGCGTCAGCCCACCTCCAGCCGCCGATGGCCGCGTGGTGGCCAGCGCCATCGGCGGTGAGATTGGCCAGCAGATCCCCGGGGATGTCGAGCGCAGCGGCGCCTATCCCCAGGAACTGCCGGCAAGTGTCTGGCTGCGGGATGCGAAAGGCAACCTGCTGCGCGCCGAAGCCCGGGTGCAGACCCCAAAACCCTGGTGGCAGCGTTTTCCCTTTGACGCCGTAACCGATCTCTTGCCGGTGGAATTCACCGTGCGCGCCCATGCCCAACTGGAAGCCGAGCCGGTGCCGACCATGCGCATCGAGGAGCTCGATGCGGCAGCGGCGGCCTTTGGCTTTGGTCCCGATTAGGCCTCAACGGCGAGGGTGCTCAGACTGGGGACAGGAGAGAGGCCAACGTGGACGGTGAGGCGGTATCGCGGGTCCTGTTCGTCGCGCTCAACCATCAGCGAGACCTCGGCGCCAAAGACCTCAGCGACGGCAGCTTCGACGGCCGCGGATACGGCGGCGAAGCCTTCCGGGGTGTTCGGCTGATTGAGACGGTCGTTGAAGGTGATGCGCAGACGGCTGCTATCGAAGGTTACCGCAAAGGCCGGATCCTCTTCAAGGAGACGAGCAGCATGGATCAACTGGCGCAGGGCAAAGGCAATGCGATCGGCGTCGCTGCCACCCTGTAAATTGCGCTTGTGATTATAGATCAATCCCAGCGGACCTTCGTGGCTGTCCAGACCCCAATCGGCATCATGGCCGATGAGAATAACGCCCGGGCCATTGGGAACGTGGCGGTAATCAGCCACATCCAAAGGCACTCCTTGCACCGCATTATCTTGGATCCAGCGGTGGAAAACGGGGATCAGGGCGGTGGCATCGCTGGCACCACTGGCCACGGGAAATTTAACGGCAATACGCTCAATGGTCATAATCGGATTCTCTGATCATTCGGCAAAGGATGGAAAAGGTAGGATGTAATCAGGCTTCGGCTTCAGCCTTGCTGGCTGTGAGCTTGGTCTTGGTACTATAGCTGGCTTCGATGAAGAGGCTGGCCTCCTCAACGCGCCGATGCACCGCCTGGACATCAGAAGCATCAACGGGATTATCCAAGGCATCGAGGAAGTAATCGGCATACTTACCGCCAACAAACTCATCCCAGAAGATGCGCGGAGTCACCAAGCGATCGATAAATTCACTGCGAATTTGCGCTTGATCGTCGGTAATGTCGATGTTTTTGACGTAGACCAGCGCCTTGGCTGCAATCAGCATGGCCTTGTGGGCATGCTCTAGGGCCTCTGCGGCGCGGCCCTCATCCAAGGCCACCTGAGCCTCGAAGACCAGTCGTTCGCCTTCGGCAACGCCGAAGTCAACGGTTTCCACTAATTCACCGGCGCATTCGCCAATACCAATATCGCCAATGGTGTATTCCCGGGCGTCTCCCCAGTCGACATACATCTCAGGAGCTTCTTCGTAGGCGGGCACTTCGGTGAGGTCTACCACCAACGCTTTGATTTCTTTTTTGCCAACCCGCTTAATGAAGTCCTGGAATTTTTCCCCAGCTTCCTTGCGCTCGAGATAAAAACCGGTGAGACGATCGATAGCTTCCGGAATGCGCTTGGCTGGTATGGCGACCTGGGGCAGGCCGTAAGAGCCAGCATTATGATCCCATTGACCGCCGAGGATCATTTGGAAATGGGGCACAGCGTAGCCGTTGCGGGTGCGGGACACGCCGTAGAAACCGATATCGGCAACGTGATGCTGGCCGCAACTATTAAAGCAGCCGGAGACCTTAATCCGCAGGCCGCGGATGGCTTCGTCCATTTCCCAGGCCTTGGCGGCGAGGCGGGTGCGCAACTCACCAGCCAGACCGCGACTGGCAGAAATACCCAATTTGCAGGTGTCGGTGCCGGGGCAGGAGGTGACATCGACAATGGTGTCAGCACCGGCGCCACCGAGATCCGCTGCCACCAGTTTGCGGTAGAGATCGACCAGCTTGGCGCCGGGGACATAGCGCAGAACGATATTTTGATCGACAGTGAGGCGCATGCCCATGGTTTCGCCAACGAACTCGCGAGCGATATCAGCTAAGGCAAAGGATTGGCGGGTGGTGAGATCGCCCAAGGGGCAGGTGATCTTCACCACCGCGTAGCCGGCTTGACGCTGGGCGGCAACATTGGTGCGATACCAGAGATCGAAGCCTTCGGGGCGGGCCTGGCCGTTCAATTCGGCGGGATCGAGGAGGGGAGTTTCCTCCTCTTTCTTCAGTTCTTTGAGGTAGGAAGTCCAGCGTTCATCATGGGGCAGAATTTTACGTTCTTCCTCAACCAGGCGACGGAATTCGTCAATGCCGAGCTTGGCCACCAAGAATTTAATGCGGGCCTTAGAGCGGTTCTTCTTTTCGCCAAAGCGGCCGAAGAGGCGGCAGACGCATTGACTAATAGGCAAAAGCTCTTCCTCGGGCAGGAATTCATAAAGCACTGGGGCCTGGTGTGGAACCGCGCCAAGACCGCCACCAACGAAGTATTGGAAGCCGCGCTTGCCATTCTGCACCCGCGCCACGAGGCCGATATCGTGCATGCGTGCCAAGGCACAGGCCTCGTCTTCGCAGCCCGAGAAGGAGATCTTCATCTTGCGACCGAAGTCTTGAGCATCCTTGTGGCCCAGGAGGAACTTAAATAGGGCCTCGGTGTGCGGAGTGGTATCGAAGGATTCGGTTTTGCAGACGCCAGCCAGGGGACATCCGGTGACATTGCGCACCGCATTGCCGCAGGCTTCGCGGGTGGTAATGCCCACCGCGCCAAGGCGGCGCATGAGGTCTGGCGTATCATCGATGTGGAGGAAGTGCAACTGAATGTCCTGGCGGGTGGTAATATGCAGAATCGAATCCGCATATTCCTCCGCCAACTCGCCCATGACTTCCATCTGGCGGGCAGTAACGCCGCCGTAGGGAATCTTAATGCGGATCATGCCGGGGGCATCCCAATAGGTGCCTGGGCCCTTCATGCGATTGGTGGGAAAGGCCAGATTGCGCTGCGCCTTACCGTCGTGACGGTGGCCATTGTCATAGCGCTGGCCATAGGCACCGCGGCGCAGGCGCGCTTCAGCAAAGACCTTTTCATCCATCTTGCCGGCCTTGCGCAGGTCCATTTGGCGCTCGAACAAGTCGATCTCTTCGGCCAGGGGAGCGGGAATAGCAGCGCCAAGGGCATCTTTCCAGGTGCGGGTCATGGTTCAATCCTTACTTAGTTGATCTGTTTTGTCTGGATGGCATCATGGAGAGCCAAGTACTGGACGCAAGGGGGGAAATTCGCGCGGCAGCATCATGGTCTAGGACACGGCTAAGCAATCCCCCTTGCAGGGTGGCGCTGCCCCGCTATTCACCAGCTATGCTGACCATCTCACAAACCCTACTCGACACCATCTATCGCCACGGCGAGGAGGCTTTCCCGGCGGAATGCTGCGGCATTCTCCTAGGCAGCCGAGACGGCGACCGACGCCTAGTACAGGAAGTCAAACCAGCCCAGAATCTGCGCGCCGAAGAGCGCAATGATCGCTACGAAATCGACCCAGCCTTTCGTAAACAGGTTGAGGATGAGGCCGCCAGCCGCGGCCTGGCGGTAATCGGCTTTTATCATTCCCACCCTAATCACGAAGCCTATTTCTCACAAACCGACCTCGAATGCTGTGAAGAATACATTTGGGGCGAACCCTGGATACCCAGCACCTATTCGTATCCGGTAGTCTCGGTAAAGGAAGGCCAAGCTGCTTATCACAAGTGCTTCATTATCGTCGATGGAGAGGCCCAGGAAGAGGAACTGGTAATCCGCTAGCGTCGTTCTTGTGCGCATTCGTAAACCCGTTGGGACAGCTCTACCAAGCCCCGGGATAAGGCGGTAACAGGGTTATTCTAATGGGCTTGCTCATACTGCAGATGAGGCAAGCCGCAAAGAACACTGGAGAGTTATTGCTGGATCAGAGTAGGATCGCTGCGTCTCATGCCGGCAAGACCTTGCCCGGGTCAAACCGACGCCACAGTAGACATCTATGGCCAATGCTCCGGACCCCATAAAAGCCCTGTTTGCGCGCTCGCGTGGGCAAACCGCTGAACTCGCCAAGGTTTACCTGCGGGAAAAACAACATACCGGCAAGCTGGTCACCCGAGTGCGTTCGCGGGCCCTGTTATGGGTTTGGCTCGTCGCCATAATCCTTATCGGTTTTATCTGCTTTACGCTGGCCAATACCATCGGCCGTAGCCTCCTCGGCCTTGAGCAGAGCCTCGAGCATCACCGCGATTACCTGGAAGCCAGCCCCCGGCAATCCTCTACAGAAGCTGATAACGACTAATCCATACTACATATATCCGCTTACTCTGGATTGCTTCTTGCGCCCCTTCTTCGCCCTGCTACCTTGCGCCGCTCAATCATCAATTCCTTTGCTCAAGGAGCAGCCCATGGCCACCGTTCGCATCCCCACCCCCCTGCGCCCCTTTGTCGGCGGCAAAGAAGAAGTCGCCATCGCCGGCACCACTGTCGCTGAGGTATTCAGCAACCTCGGCCAAGCCCATCCAGATCTGGGCGCCCGGATTACCGGCCCCGACGGTCAGGTTCGCCGCTTTGTCAATCTCTACCTCAATGATGCTGACATTCGCAGCCTCTCGGGGACACAAACCGCCGTTGCCGACGCGGATACCATTGCCATTGTCCCCGCCATTGCCGGTGGACATAACCACTAAATCTGCCTCTGATTATTCTGCTCCTGCTATTTCTCCGAAGGACTCCCCATGCCCACCTACCGCGATTGGCTGGCTCAACTACGCGCTTCGATCAATGAACTGCAACCAGACGAGGTGCAGGAGATGATAGAGGACGAGGACGATTTCATCCTCCTCGATGTTCGCGAATCCGATGAAGTCCGCGGCGGACAGATTCCCCAAGCCAAACATCTACCTAAGGGCTTTTTGGAGATCAAGGCTGAGAGCCTCGTTCCTGATAAGGATGCCAAGGTGGTGGTCTACTGCGCCGGCGGCGTGCGATCCCTCTTTGCCGCTGAGGCCTTGCAGAAAATAGGCTATAGCAACGTGGCTTCGATGGCTGGCGGCTTTGGCCGTTGGTCGGATATGGGCTTACCGGTGGATAAGCCCTTCACCCTCTCCGACGCCGACCGTAATCGCTATTCACGCCATCTCACCATCCCCGAGGTGGGGCCAGAAGGCCAAGCCAAACTCCTGCAATCCAAGGTGCTGCTGATCGGCGCCGGCGGACTCGGTTGCCCCACCGCCCTGTATCTGGCCGCGGCCGGTGTCGGCACCCTCGGCATCCTTGATTTTGACGTTGTTGATGAGTCGAATTTGCAGCGCCAGGTACTGCACAATGTGGACAGCATCGGCAAAGCGAAAACCGAATCGGCAAAAATTGCCCTGCAAAAACTCAACCCTGCCATCACCATCAAGACTCACGAAACGCGTTTAGACTCCAGCAATGTCGAAGCGATTTTTAGCCAATATGACTACGTTGTCGATGGCACCGATAATTTCCCCACCCGCTACCTTATTAATGACGCCTGCGTGCGTCTAAGAAAGCCGAATGTCCATGGCTCGGTCTATCGCTTCGAAGGCCAGGTGACGGTTTTCGCCCCGTCCTTAGGCGGGCCCTGCTACCGCTGCCTTTACCCCGAGCCGCCGCCGCCGGAATTGGCCCCCTCCTGCGCCGAAGCCGGCGTCCTGGGTGTGCTCCCTGGCATTATCGGCTGCCTGCAAGCAATGGAGACGATCAAATTGATCATTGGTGCCGGCGAACCCCTGGTTGGCAAGTTGCTAACCTATGATGGGCTCAAGAATCGCTTCGATATCAAAACCCTTTTTAAGGACCCTGAGTGCGCCTACTGTGCGCCTGGCAAGCCTTGGCCGGGTTACGTCGACTACGAATTCTTCTGTGCCAACCCTGCTGCCGCCCACTAAGAAGGGCACTCTTGCGCTGTCGCAGGACATCGACAACTCTAGGCCCGACGACTCGCTATCACCACAGCACGAATAATGTGACAAGGGACCTTCATGAGCGACCCCCTCTCCCAAGATGAACGTTACCGCCGCTTCCATGAGCTGGCACCCTCCCTCACCTTGATCGGCAATACGCCGCTGGTGGACATTCTCACCATCAAGGACAGCGCCCCGAATTTTCGCGTCCTGGCAAAACAAGAGTGGCGTAATCCCGGTGGGTCGATCAAGGATCGTCCGGTTAAGCGTATGCTTCTGGAGGCTGTCCTCGACGGCCGTCTTAACGCGGATAAAACCATCCTTGATTCATCTTCGGGTAACGCCGGCATCGCCTATGCCATGATCGGGCGCGCCCTGGGCTATAAGGTAAAGCTGTATGTACCGTCGAATGCCAGCAACGAGCGCAAATTGCGCCTGGCGGCACATCAGGCTGAAGTGATTTATACCGACGCCATGAAGGGCTATGACTTTGCCCTTACCTCATGCCACGAGGAAGCCCATCAGCATCCTGAGAAATATTTTTTCAGTAATCAATATGGCAATGACAACAACTGGAAAGCCCATTACTACGGGACGGCGGAAGAAATTATCCGTCAAACTGATGGTAAATTAACGCACTTCGTAGCCGGCGTTGGCACCGGTGGGACGATTACCGGCATTGGTCGACGACTCAAAGAATTCAATCCAGCAATCAAGGTTATCGCCATCCTTCCCGATAGTTTTCCTGGCATTGAAGGCCTTAAACCCCTTGAACGGCCTGAGGATATTCGCCCGGAAATCCTCGATGAATCCGTAATTGATGAGTGGGTGCCGATAAGCGCTGAAGACGCCTACGATGAATGCCATCGCCTCGCCCATAATGGGCTTTTCGTGGGCCAAAGTTCTGGTGCCTATCTCGCCGCTGTGCGTAAGGTTGCCGCACGCGATCGTGAAGGCGTGTGCGTCACCATCAACTGCGATATCGGCGAACGCTACTTCTCAGCTTCGCTCTGGGCGCAGTAGGCAAGGCGCGGCCCCTCCGTGGCTTGCGCCTTTGCGCGGGGGTGAATTGAGTCGCCACTGGACCCGCTGCGATGGACTCCAGGATGGGTCTCAAAGACGCGAGGAGAACCATGGACCAAGCCAGCCCTAGCCTGCCCAGCACGCCATCTACCCCGCCTCCCAGGCGCAATTTTGGCATGCTGTGGGTAGCAATTATTCTTGGCTCCCTTGCCTTGCTTTTAATGTGGGAACCCCGTCGTGATGGCCTCGAAGAAGATGACTGGCGACAATACCAGCGCAATTTCCAGGATACCTACGCCCTGGAGCCCGGGGTCATCCTGCGGCCCTCGGGCCTAATGATTCGCCACCTGGAAGAAGGCGCTGGCGCATCCCCAAACAGCGAAAGCATGGTCACCGTGCACTACGAAGGGCGCCTGGTTGACGGGCGCCTCTTCGACAGCAGTCGTGACCGCGGAGAACCTGCCACCTTTCCCCTCGCCGGCGTAATCCCCGGCTGGCGCGAGGCCCTGCCGATGATGCGCGAGGGCGGCCGCGCCGAGGTGGTTATTCCGGCCGATCTCGCCTATGGCGACCGCAGCATGGCCCGCGGCCTCATCCCCGCCAATTCCACCCTGCTTTTCGAGGTGGAATTGATTTCAGTGGAATAATGGAGTAAACGACAGCCCGAGAGCAGCCGCCGGTACCAGTTAAAGGCGATAAGCCAACGACCATTGACGGGCGAGGCTTGTCCGTGGATCGAGACAGTCGCTCAAGCGTCGGTATTCCACCCTACTCCAGGGTGAACCACTGGACTTCAACCCGACGATTGAGCTCGGAGTCCTCGCCGGCGGGCTCTTCCCATCCGCGGCCGATACTTTCTAGGCGATCGCCGTCGATGCCGGGGTGCCGCGCAAGCAAAGCATTGCGTACCGCATTAGAGCGCTGCAGAGAAAGTTCAATGGCGCGCAGACCCATAGAACGCACCATCTCATCCCCGCCTTGGCGGCGGAAATCCTCGACTCGTGCATTATCCACATGCCCCCGCAGCAACACCACCGAGCCGGGGCTGACCTGAAGAAAGCGGCGGATATCGTCAAGGTAGGCATCATTGGTGGGATTATTCACTTCCAAATCCGCCGAATTGGGTTGGAAGAAAAAGCGGATATCCTTAGAGACCAGGGCATCGCCCTCAAGAGCCTGGCGATCGCTGACGCGAATTGGGGCAATGGCGATACTCTGATCAGCGCCAAATCCCTTTGCTTGGATCGCCGTCAGGTGGTCGAGATGACGGAAGCGATCGATGCCGGTATGCGCCCGCAGCATATCCCCATAGGCCTGGGTACTGGCATGAAAGATAGAGCCAAAGGAACCGGCAGCATCGATGGTTTCATTGAAAAAGGCGAGGTTTTCCGGGAGATTAGCCAAATGCACTAGGGCGAGTTCTTCGCGGGCCTCTTCAACGCTCCAACCGAAGCTCTTGGCGACCAGATTCAGCGCGTCATCAGAACCATTGCGCAGCTGCTGATTACCGTAAAGGGCACCGTGGACAATGCCCTGGGCCCACTGCGGATGGGCCTCGGCAAAGCCGCGATTGAGACAGAGAACATCGGCAACAATGAGGAGATTGCGATTACTGGTAAGCACCCGAGCCCTACCATCGGAGGCGGCTACCACCTCGTCGGTGCGCGGCGTCCAGCCCACCGCGCCATGCAGGCGGGGCTGGGGCCGCTGCAATTCGGCGGCGTAGGCATCGCAAGCGCTAAAGGCGTCTTCGTAGAAGATAACCCCAATGGCGTCGGGGCGCGGCCGCTGATCAAGGGAGCTCAAGATCTGCACCGGAATGCCGGCTTCACCAGCGAGATAGCGGATAAAAAAGTCGGCCTCATTAAACTGCGAAGCTGCGATGACCTTGCCCCTAAGCCCATTGACCGAGCGAATGTCGGCATCGGCAATAATCATGGTGGAGCCGCGAGAAAAGGCCAAGAGCACCGGTACCTGAACCTGAAATTGGCGGCCCAGCACCGGCAGCACATCGACGGTGGTGGCGGAAGCAGCGAACTCCCCGGCATTCAGCCGTCCCCAGCCCTCTTCCTCATTTTTCTTGAGGCGGACCTGGAATCCGTATTCGCGGGCAAAGAAGGAATTGGGATTGGGCTCTAGCCCACCATTGGCAACGATAAGTCCGGCGTAGCCAGCGTACTCGCTTAAGTCGATGGTAACCACCCCGTCCTGGGGCAGATAAGCCGCCGGCTCGGGGAGGCGAGGCGGAGCGGCGGTGAGGGGCTCGATGGGCTGCGGTACCGCCTCGGCGCCATCGGCACCGATTTCAGCGGGGACCGGCGTTGGCGCGCTGGCCGCTGGCACTGTAGCAGAAGTGGGGGCTGCTACGGGTGCTGGCGTTGGCCTTGGTTCTGGCGCAGGCCGGCCTGTGGACGCATCGTCCACGACGGCAACGACTTCCGCCGAACCATTGAGCGCCCCTTCATCATCGCCCATGAGGGCCCAGGCGAGGGCCCCCACTAAGGCAATCCCCGCCACCAAGAAAAGCATGAGGCCAACAATAATGGCAATCGCCCCCTGAAGATGGGGACGCTGATCCGTGGAAGGATGGGCAAAGCAAGCGGACATGGCAGAGATCCTCAAAGCGATTTCAGGACGGTTAGTGGGATAGCGCGAACGCCATCCCCTCATCCAAGCGGCAACCAAGGCTTACGCAAGGGGAACTGTGTCTATGAGCCAGGGCGGCGCATCTATGGGCTGGGTGTCAAGTACCAAAGTCGTGTCGGTTTCTAAAAGAGCATTAAGCCCCCTACCCCCACAACTCTGCTGGACGTTTAGCAGAGCCCTGGGGAGCTCGAGGGGCAAA
>REDX01000028.1 GCA_007695355.1 Planctomycetota bacterium | reverse complement strand
ATCGATAATCGGGCTACCACCAGGACCGTGCACCCCCTCGCTCACCGCCACCACACATCGCCCCAGACGCCGATAAACGGATTCAATATCGGCGCAAAAACCAGCTAAGCTAAACTCCACCTCGGGCACATAGACCAGATGAGGGCCGTCATCGGGAAAAACTCGGGCCAATACCGAAGCTGCGGTCAGCCAACCGGCATCGCGGCCCATGACGATATTGATTTTAATTCCACCGAGGGAGCGGTTGTCGAGATTATCCCCCATAAAAGCCTGGGCCACCCAGCGCGCCGCCGAGCCATAGCCGGGGCAGTGGTCGGTGACCAAGAGATCGTTGTCGATGGTCTTGGGGCAGTGGAAACAGCGCAGGTCATAGCCTTCGGCGATGGCCATTTCATTGATCAGATGGGTGGTTTCCGCGGTATCATTGCCGCCGATATAGAAGAAATAGTGGATGTCGAGCTGGCGAAAGCGCTCGAAGATGCGGCGGCAGATATCGGGGGTGGGCTTGAGACGCACCGAGAGCAGGGCCGAAGAGGGCGTACCGGCCACCAATTCGAGGTTTTCAGCACGCTCTTCGGCGAAGTCCATGAGCTGGCCATCGAGGATGCCCTGGATGCCGTGAATGGCACCATAGACGCGGTCGATCTCAGGGGCCGCTAAAGCCTTCTCGACCACCCCCACCAGGGTTTGATTAATCACCGCCGTCGGTCCGCCGGATTGCCCGACCAATGCATTGCGCGCCATGTACCCTCCCCCTTTTTTTTCTTCAGTAAAGCAAACTAGGACCGTGGCCCCGCAATCAACCGCCGTTATGCCAAGGGTACACCCAAGGCGCGTAAACCTTCCAGAACACCTGCGGCATGATCTGCGGTGGCCACATGCAGGCCAGGACGAGGATGGGCCCTGGCCCAATCCAAGAGCTCCGACCGAGCATTAGCCACCACCACCGCGTGGGGGAAATGACCAATCATATCAAGATCGTTGCCGGTATCGCCCGCCACCACGCAGGCAGACTGACTGACGCCAAAATGCTGCGCCACGTGTTCGACGGCACGCGCCTTGCCAGCGGAAGCCGGCAAAATATCCAAGTCCTGACCGCTTGACCAAACGACCCGGTAAGGCCTTCCCGAAGCCGCAACGGCAGCGACCACGGCCGCCGCCGCGGCCTCTGGATCGGCCGTTCCTTGATACCACCAACTCGCCTTGAGGGGGGTATTACCGGCTCCCCCCTGCAGCACCCAACCCGCCCCAGAATCAACAAAGGCACAGGCCTCTTGGCGGTCGAATTCGGCACGCAAACGGGCGTCCCAACTCGCCAAGGGCGCGGCATCGGGCAAAAAGGGCGGCAAATAGATTTCGGTGCCCACCTGAGTAATCACCGCATCCGGCATCGGCAGCCCCTCCTCGGCCAGGCCATGCAGGGTTTGACCATAACTTCTGCCCGTCACCAGGACAAAGCGGCCACCACCGCGCCGAAACCCCACCACGGCTTGGGCAAGCATTTCAAGGGCGGCGACATCGCCGGTTAAGGTGCCATCAATGTCCGATGCAATCATCCACATCGCGCTCTCCTTTGCGGCCGCCCATTATTCGCAGGCGGGGCGACACCCTGGCAAAGGTCACGAGCATGGCAAGGGCACAAAAAGCGGCGCTTAACTCCCCGCTAAGCGACAAAATGTGGCACTATCCGATGCCCCTTCTGCGTCACCCGGACCAGCCCCCAATTCCAGGCAGGCGTGGAGATAACTTGAGGCCGACCAGGCCTGATAAGCCTTACCCATGGGCCGGCCCGTAACGCCATGATACCACTCATTGAATTCCCACTCATCGCGTAGGCCAGACCGGCATAATTCGGTTAAACGCACCAACTCCTGGCAGGCAACATCATGCAGGCCCAAACGCTCAATAAAGCGCACCCACATGCCACCAATGAGGGGCCAAATCCCACCATTATGGTAATGACCGGGTAGGTTAAGAAGGTTTACCGTATAGTAGGGCCGCCAGTCAGGATCACCCGATTGCACCACCGGGTAAAGATTAGACACCGGCCAAGGCTGATTGACGCCGACTCCCCACATAAATTTAAAGGCGGTGCGTGCCTGCTGGGCATCGATGACATTGTAGAGATAGGCTAAGACATTGCCATAAACATCGCAGCGCCAGGAATAATTAAACGGCGTAACCTCGGCGAGCAGGTAATGAACATCGCCCAGGGAGTATTGCCGATCGGCAAAGGTGGGACTGTGGTAACCTTCGCGGCCAACGCCGATAGTCGGCCAGAAGGCGTTTATCAGCTTACCCTGAATGAGCTGCGAGCGGCGGAAGACACTCACCGCTTCGTCATAATGCTCTAGCATTTCGAGGATCCGCGCCCAACACACATTGGCGCGATACCAAAGAACTTCGTCATAGAGGACCTGATAGCTGCGGCCAAAGAGATCCGTCCAATCCGAGGCCTCAGGAATCTCTAAAAGACCATCATTATTAGAGTCGTGGGCTTGCAGCCAAAACATAATTTTGCGCAGATGGTCATGGTAACGCTCGAGTAATTCCGCATCGCCACTGGCCATGACGTAGTGGTATACCGCAATTACCAGCCAAATACCACTATCGATGGAACAAATACCGCCCACCCCGGAATAGTCCGGCTCGCCAGTGGCGATACGGACATTGGCGGGGACCTGACCGTTTTCAGTCATCGCGTCGAGCAGGGTCACCAAGGTCTGCCGCTGACAGGCGCGAATATCCGGATCGTCCAATTGGCAGGTTCCCACCACTGTCACTGCCCCATCACGCGCCCAGACGCTGTGGTAATTGGCATCGGTTCCGGTGGCCTCATTATCAGGGATCGAGCAGGCGCTAAAGCCCAGGGGGGTTATATTTTTGCGGATCGCATCGACGGCCTTACTATATCCTAAGGCGATGAGCGCTCGCTGCTCACCATCCAGATGGCGAAGGTTTTCCGGATTAAAGAGTTGTCGCAATTCCGAATCTTGGCTGAGTGCGCTGCCGGTATACTCTTCACTACGCAAGCGCTCCGATAATACACCATAGTGCCGCAGGCCCTCAACCACCCCGTCAGCAAGCAGGCCAGCGGCATGATAGGCCC
>REDX01000207.1 GCA_007695355.1 Planctomycetota bacterium | reverse complement strand
CTAAAAGATGGGCCGTCGCGCGCCTGCAATCGTGGCGCATCCACAAGGCCATGGGGTTAGCCATGAATTAACCGAGCTTTGCGCCGCCCTGGGGGTAATCCCCTGAGCGCCCTTGTAGAGTCGACGGTCTTTGCTTAATCGGAGGACAAATGCCCACGCATACGTATTGCCTGGCCATATTGACTTGGTGGGTACTGAGCCTTGCCTGCCCAATCCCTGGGCATGCCGATGAACCTAGTGATGCGGCCCGTGTCGAAGAGGCCATTGCAGCCGGTCTGCTCTTCCTGCATCGCCACCAGGATGCTGAGGGTGGCTGGCGGGTGCTTACTGCACCATTGGCTTGTCCTTTAGACGGGCCAAAAATCGCGCCTGCGCAGGAGTATGCCGATTTCAGGGCGGATGTGGTAGTGACCGCGATCGCTCTGCGCTGTTTTTTACGCGCTGGAGTTGATCGGAATCATCAGGTTTACGGTCGCACCTTAAGCCGAGCGGCTGATTGGTTTTTTGAGCAGGGACCCCAGGTGGTATCGCAAAAGCATCTCTTCATCATTAGTGCATGGCTAGAGACCGCCGCTATGCTTGAGGGCCGGGTTCCTGAAAGCCAGATCGACGCAAGCATGAGGCAGATACAGGATAAAATAGTTCGCGATCCTAAAAGTGGGCAGGCCTTGGGGTGGTTCTATGAGTTGACTCCTGCGCGTATGGTAGATCTGCCCGCCACCGCTTGGACCTTACGCGCACTGCAAGCGTGGCCCAACCATGCCATTGCTAAGTCATTGCTCGAAGAGTTGTCCCAAGCTCCAGATTACTTATGGTATCCCGAAGCTGATTTACAAGGCATGCCTCATCGTATATCCATTCGGGATGATCAGCTTGTTCGATTTCCACAGCGTTCAGAAGGCTACGGACTATCGCTAATGCGCAGCCTTGGTGTGACCACCGATGAACCCCGCCTGCTCACCCTGCGCAATGGTGTTCTGGATGCTGCGGATTGGGTGGTGCCCAAATTCCGAATTGACGAAGAGGGCCGCTTCAGTCCCTTCGCCATGCACTCGACGGTCCACGGGCTGGCCGCCCACCGGGATGCACCTCAATTGACGGCATGGGCCCAGCGTTTGCGCAAAGCGATCCTGAGCAGCCAGCGCAGGACAGATGGTTGTCCCCACGGAAGCTGGGGAGTCGATCCCTTATTGCCCTTCCGCGGCAGCGGTATTGGCGACTTATTAAGCACCGTGCTGGTACTCGAAACCCTGCAAAGCATTGCCGACTGGGAAATCCCTTAGCAGGCGCCGAGCGCCGTCCTCCCGACCAAGGCCGTGGGAAGCGAGTAACGCATAAAGGGAGCGCGAAGCGCTCCCTTTATGCGTTACGATGCGTACCGGGGGATTAACAAGGATGGGGTGCTCGAAACGGAGCAAGCGCAAGCGCCGCGACCGGCCGCCCGAGGAGAGGTGCCCGGATATAATCGCGAAGCGCTTTTACATCTTGGGGCTCCGACACCTCCGGCTCCATCGAGCAAGCTCGATTCTATGGAGCCTGCGGTACTCCGCCCCCAAGCCCCCCGGCCCTGAGGCGCTTTGCGCCGTCTCTCCGACCAAGGCCGCGAGCTTCGCTAAGCGTCCGCAGGACGCGCAGCGCAGCGACCGGGGGAGCCCGAGGGGGCTTGCCCCCTCGAAACGGAGCAAGCGCAAGCGCCGCGACCGGCCGCCCGAGGAGAGGTGCCCGGATATAATCGCGAAGCGATCCGGGCACAGGCGCTTTGCGCCGTCTCTCCGACCAAGGCCGAGAGCTGCGTTAGCGTCCGCAGGACGCGCGGCGCAGCGACCGGGGGAGCCCGAGGGGGCTTGCCCTCTCGAAACATCAGCCGCGGGGGACGATTTCTTTGCTGTCGATCCACTTCATCATCTTACGCAGCTTGCGCCCGGTGACTTCGATGGGCAGCTTGGCTTCGGAGACGCGCAGCTTGTTCATATTGGGCTTGCCGGCCTGGCACTCGGCGCGGAAGGCCTTGGCGAAGGTGCCGTTCTGGATTTCCTTGAGGGCCTTGGCCATGCGCTTCTTGGTGCCGGCGTCGATAATCTTGGGGCCGGTGTGGTAGTCGCCGAACTCTGCGGTGTTCGAGATGGAGTAGCGCATGTAGGAGAGGCCGCCCTGGATCATCAGGTCGACGATCAGCTTGACCTCGTGCAGGCACTCGAAGTAGGCCATTTCGGGGGCGTAGCCGGCTTCGGTCAGGGTTTCAAAGCCACCCTTGATCAGTTCCGACAAACCGCCGCAGAGCACCACCTGCTCGCCGAAGAGATCGGTTTCTGTCTCTTCCTTGAAGGTGGTTTCGATAATACCAGCGCGGGCACCGCCGAGGCCGGCACCGTAGGCGAGGGCCATTTGCTTGGCCTTGCCGCTGGCGTCCTGGTGGATGGCGATGAGCTGGGGGACGCCGCCGCCGGCGACGAACTGGCTGCGCACGGTGTGGCCGGGGCCCTTGGGGGCGATCATGGCGACATCGATGTGGGCTTCGGGCTTAATAAAGCCAAAGTGAATATTGAAGCCGTGGGCGAACAGCAGCAGGGCGCCCTTCTTCAGGTTGTCCTTCACTTCGGCATTGTAGATCTCGGGGGCGAATTCGTCGGGCACCAGCATCATTACCACATCGGCGGCGGCGGTGGCCTTGGCGATGGGCAGGCAGGTGAACTTATCCTTCTTGGCCTGCTTGGCGGTGGGGCTCTTGGCACTGTGAATGCCGATCACCACATTGACGCCGCTATCGCGGAGGTTTTGGGCGTGGGCATGACCCTGGCTGCCGTAGCCGATAATGGCGACGGTCTTCTTCTTGATGGGGGTCAGCTTGGCGGTTTTTGCGTAGTGGACCGTAATGGCCATGGGTTGCTCCTCGGGAGACGGGGCGAATCACCAATGGGACCTGCGGGCAGGATCTACCACGGCATTCACGCCCCGGGCTTGGGGTGAGTAAGGCGGGGCACTATAGGAGGCTGGGCGCGCTGGCAACCGCGGCATTGGCCAGGGCGGCAGGGCGGCGCAAAGCTCGGTTAATTCATGGCTAACCCCATGGCCTTGTGGATGCGCCACGATTGCAGGCGCGCGACGGCCCATCTTTTAG
>REDX01000029.1 GCA_007695355.1 Planctomycetota bacterium | reverse complement strand
ACCAATCACCTTTCATGCCGGCTAGCAGCCGGCGCTCCCGGAACGACGAAGGGCGGATCTGTGGAGAATCTGGCGGTTTTGGTATTTCTCGGCGTCAATGAGGAGGGCTATCGCGAGATCCTGGGGGTCTATGAAGGCGGCCGAGAAAATCACGACTCGTGACTGCGTGCCTTGCGACACCTCAAAGAACGCGGCTTAAAGGCGCCGTATATATGCACCACCGATAAATGCATGGGTCTGGTACAAGCGATCGCCGAGGTCTATCCCGAAACTCGCTGGCAATGTTGCACGGTGCACTTCAATCGCAATGTATTGAGTCATGTGAGCGACCGGGCAAGTAAGGGACCTCGTCTGTGCCGACCAACGCACGCGCTATGTACCGGGCGGTATCATCGAAGGCGAACACTCCTCCTAGGAGACTGGCCAGGCTGGACCATGAGCGTGTGGGAGGAAACCTTCCGCATCGCAGCTAGCTGCGGGCAGTGCCACATCGTTTCTGTAATCTGGAATTAACCCTTGGATAATGCTCTCACACCTCTTTGGCAAAGGTTCGTTGCACGATGGTTTCCATCTCATGCATCGCTTCAACGGTCAAAGGGGCAAAATCATTCCGGGCAGCTCTACCCGGGGGACAGGCTCTGGTTACCAAAGGGGATGAGGGTACTAAGAAATATTCCTGGTTTGCTGCGTTAGCAGTCCAAGTAACGGTGTCCTCATTATCCATATCAGCAAGGTCCTTGTTCGTGGACCACCATTGCTCATGCTGTTAAGTGGGAATGGACATGGTCTTTTGTGCTTTCCTGTTATCTCCCTAATCGATAAAAACTACCCACCTTTGTCTTCCCACAAGGGGGGGTGACGGAATTTGCCATACTCACCAAAAAGAGACCCTTATGAAACCGCACAAAGACTACATCCACACCCTCCCAAAGGATGAACAGGATGCCGCCACTCAAGGTGCTGCGGCCAAACCCAAGGCCCAACCCGAACAACCCGCTCCCGACAATGCCAAGCCTGATAAAAACCATTGGGCCTATATCCCCAAGAGCAGCGATGACCTCTTCGAGCTGCCAGAAGGCGAAGAGCCCTCAAGGGACAATTATCCCGCGCGCATTTGATCCTTCAAGACAACGGCGCATTTAACAGCACTAGCACAGGGTAACCCCAACCAGCAGGCGGTCTGTCAGCGCCACCTGGATAGCCTTCGCCTTCCAGCCGACCTGAAACCCCTTAAACACCACGGGGGCCGGATCGGCCCCCTCATAACCCCTCCACAGGGCATAAAGACGGACCCACCAAGCCGGCAATCCGAGTTGTCGTCAGGTGGCAAGATTCATTGTCGTTGAGTACCCGCTCCGGTGACCTTGACGGCTGGGAGGCACACCACTCCTCGGGTAGCACACCGCCTACAGTGGCATTCACGCGTCCTCAGTGCCCGCCGGGACGCTCAGGCCCAGGGCGACGCGCTCGAGGTGGAGTTCGATGGCGCGGCGCTCGAGTAGTTGGGCGACCAGGGTTTCCCAGGTGGTGCGTTCACCGGAGTGGAGCCAAGTGCCGATGAGGTCGCGGACTTCGCGGTAGGCCGGGAGGATGCGGCGGGAGGCAGTGACGAATTCTGGCGGTGGTTGATACCAATCGCGGGAGGAGAGGCTGCCGAAGCGCTCGCGGAAGCGCTGGCCGAGGTGCTGGGCCCACATGATTTCCGAGGCGATGCGCAGGGCGATGGTGCAGGCCTGGTCGTTAATCATGGCCCACTCGGTTTCGGCGTCGTCACTGCGCAGGTGGGCCTGGGGGCCGATGAAGTCCTCGCGGCTGCGGTTAACCTCTTCAAGCAGGCGATCCAAGACGCGGCCATGCCAAGTGGCGATTTCGCGGCGGGTGGTTGAGGTGGTGCGGGCGCTGCCGTCACCCAGGGCCAGGAGATAGGCCCAGGGCTGCTGGTAGTTTTGCTCCTTGGCCCAGGTACCCACCTTGGCGGCGGCGGCGGACATCTGAATCTGCCGGGCCTTCTCCAGTTCGGTGAGCGGCAGTTGGTCTGAGCGCTCGGCATCGGTGGCCTTCACCAGGCTGCTGTAGATGCGCTGGAAGACCACTTCTTCCTCATCATGGGCCACCCCATCGATGGAGAACCAACGGGGGCCCTGCAGGCGATTCATGCGGTCGCCCATGAGGTCGACCAGGCGCTGCATAACATCAAAGCCCGCGCGGATGCGTTCATAACCAATATCGCGCTCAATGTAGTCCCGGGCCCGGCTGGGCTCAATGCCTGCCTGCACCACCACCGCAGACCACAATTCAATGCGCGTGGGTGGCCGCCCTGCCGCGTAATTGCCACCGCGGGTAAACACCACCCAGTAGCCTTGGCGGTGTTCGACGCTCTCTGGACTACCATCGGCACCGGCAATACGGGTGCGGTAGGGCTTATCCAAAAGATGCACCCCGCGATCGCCAGCGGCATAGCCCGACTGCTCCATCCAGGCGATGTAGGCCTGTTGCTCCCATTCGGCCAAGAGGCTCCGCACCTTCGAGCGGGCATCTTTCATTTTTGCTGGATCATCCAGGTGCGCGAGGGGACAGCCGGTTACTTTCACCCAAAAATTGGCGAAGGGCTCGCGGTACACCGCGCTGCGCTCCAGGCGCTGATCCACCGAACGATAGGCATTGGCCTTCCATCCCCGGTAGCGGGAGAGCCGGGGAATGCTGAGGTTTCGCACCGCCGTATCGAAGCGGATGCGGCCATCCTGGCCGCCAGAGATACAGGCCTCGACAAATTCACGGGTGAAGGTGATGGTAATTTGCCGAGCCCTCCCCCCTCTCTGGCCCAAGGGAATGCCATCGATGGGCTTGCGGCCATCTTCGCGGCGACGGAGATTTTCCTCGTTGGTTTCCTTGGCCACATCGGAGATGCGAAAGCCCTCCACTTCCACTTCGCGGATAATGGTCATGGCCCGGGCCTGCGACACCACATCGGTGGGGATACCAGCGATGGGGCCATAGTTCCAGGTGCGCTCAATAATCGCCCCCTGCATGCCATAGAGGGCTTCAGGAATCACGCGCTGAAATTGCCGACTGTCAGAACACTGGGCCGCTTGGGCGATCTCTGCGCGGGTGGTGCGCAGCACCGGCGAGCGATTGCCC
>REDX01000041.1 GCA_007695355.1 Planctomycetota bacterium | reverse complement strand
GCCTGTTTGAGGGCTGGGGAGAGATCGCTGCGCATGGTCCAGGGATATTGAGGAAAGGGGGGCGATTCTTGGATAATGCGGGTTTGGTCTTCCTGAATAACCCCGCGCTGGAGGAGGCTGCGGTAGATGCTGGCGGATAGTCCTCCGGCATCGGCATTACCCTGGGCGACATTCAGGGCTACCGCATCGTGGGCGCCAAGAAAAACTTCGTGATAATCGGCATTGGGCCGCAGTCCGGCTTCAAGCAGGAGGAACTTGGGGATGAGGTGACTTGAGGTGCTGCCAGGATCGCCGTAGGCCATGCGTTTCCCGGCGAGTTCTTCCAGGCTGCTGACCTCGCTGGATCCGGGGGCGATAATGAGACTGGTATAGGTGGTAGAACCGCGGGTTTTTTTCGCGGCAAAGGGCTCGATATGGGCCCCGGAATCCTTGGTTACAATATAGGTAGCGGGCCCGAAATAGGCGAGGTGCAGGTCGCCGGAGCGCATGGCTTCAACCATGATACTATAGTCATGATGGATCACCAGCTTGATCTCCTTACCTAAGCGCGCTTGCAGATAATCGCTGAAGGGCTGGTGGTGCTGAAGGATGGCGGCGGGATCTTCATCGGGCAGGAGGGCGATGACCAGGGTATGGGGATCAAGTTCGCCGCTGGCCCTGGGCGGGGTGCCGAGGCCATCCGTCGAGCTCTGGCTGAAGCAAGCGCCTAAGAGCATGACGGCGGTCAGTAGCAGGGCCAAAGGGATAAGGTAAAGGGGTATATATCGCATGGATCTAGTCCTTATTCTGTTGATGCAGAGGGTAAATGGTGCGAATGATCTCATCATCGAGGCCTTCGGGAGGGCCGTCGTAATGGATGACTCCATCGGCGATGGCAATAATGCGCTGCGCCCATTGGCGGGCGATTTCGACCTGGTGCATGGTTACCAGTAATGCTGCCTGGCGTTCCTTGGCGGCGGCGGCGAGGAGATCGAGGATGGTTTGCGCGCTGCGCGGATCGAGGCTGGCAATGGGCTCATCGGCAAGAATCACTTGGGGATTTTGGGCCAGCACCCGGGCCACGCCAATGCGCTGCCGTTGACCACCAGAACATTCGCGCACCCGCCGCTGGGCGAGTTCGGGGAGGCCGACGGCGGCGAGTGCCTGCAGGGCGCAGGAGAGGTCGCGCTCTGAGAACCACCAGCCCTGCCGCCACCAGGGCTGGTGGCTCAAGCGGCCGAGAAGAATGTGCCAGAGGGCGCTTTGTCGGGGGATGAGGGCATGATCTTGGAAGACTAGGCCAATCTGCCGCCGCCAAGCTTTTGATCCCGGCGCTTCACCGGCGAGGCCTGAGAGGCTGCCTTGGGTGGGGATCTGCAGGCCGGCGAGGACTCGCAAGAGGGTGCTTTTGCCGGCGCCATTGGCCCCCAAAAGCACCGTGCGCTGACCGCGGGTAAGTGCCAAGTCGATGCCATTGAGGGCCGGACGCGGCATATTGGCGTAACGCACCACAATGCCACGGGTCTGAATGCAGGCTGGGGAAGATGGAGGGAAAGGCTGAAGCATGGCAAAACGCCACGGCCAGAAGCCCGAGATCTACAACGCTTGCAGCCGCCGAGCCCTGGCCCTTGCAGGGCCGGCCTTGGCAAAAACTGGGTGACGATGCGCTGTTTAGGGGGGAGCGACAGCCTGCCGACTCCGCAATGCTCGGGTTCAGACGCGTTGCATGGCGTCCTCCTCGATCATGGGAATGGCGGGGCTGGTCAGCATGGCTGCGAATAGGCTAGGACATGCAAAGTCGCTGGCAAGTCCACTTATTCGCTGGACTCATGCGGTGGATTGCGGCTGTGGCGCTGCAGCCAGCGTGCGAGAAAATAGACCGGCGCGCCCACCAGCAGGGCCACTGCAGGCATGAGAATGGCGCTGCCGACAAGCCAATCGACCAGTAGCGGAGCGATAACCTCATGGTGTTCCGCCCAGCCCTTGGCCTCGCGCAGTTGTTCGCGGGCCTGTATGAAGAGTTCGCGCGGAGCGTAGCTGCCCCAGCGCAGGGCGTGGCCAATCGCAATACCGAGGGCAGCCCAGCCGGCCATCAGCGGGCCGAGGCTGATATTGGAGGTAATCAGGGCCATGGGGAAATTTAGGCGCAGGGCCCAGCATAGCCAAACTAATACAACGGTTTGTGCGCCAACAATTGGCGAGACACCGATCGCTGCGCCAACGCCGGCCGCCGCAGCCAGCCCGCCGGGAGTGCTATTGGTGGTAAGTAGCCCACGCCAAGTCCATGCCGAGGGGCGCAATTGGCGGTGCGGAATGGGAATCATCCGCCGGCTAACGAGACGGGTGAAGACGAGGCCGGTGCGCACATTGTCGCGCAGGGCATGGAAATGGGAGATGCGGTCCTCCGGGTAGATGACCGCCACCTCGCGATGGCGTAGGGGTATTCCTGCCCAGCGGCAACGCACCAAGACTTCAACTTCAAAGCTGTAGCGGCGGGCATGAAAGCGGGGAAAGAGGGTGTCGGGTAAGGGGTATATCCGCAAACCGCATTGGGCATCGCCTGGCCAGCTGCCACAGGCCACTCGGACCCAAAAATTCGAGAGCCCGCGACCAAGGCGCGAGGCGAGGGGAGAATGGGGGGGCATGCGCCGGGCCCCAACCCAAATCGCGCTTGCATCTTCCGCGCTGGCCTGTGCCAGGGCGAGAGCCTCCTCAGCTGGGTGCTGACCATCGGCATCAACGGTGCACACCTGGCGCCAGCCAAGTTCGGCGAGGTGTTGGAAGCCGCGCTGAAGGGCAAGGCCTTTGCCTTGATTACGCTCTTGGGTGAGAACTTCGGCTCCGGCCTCTGCCGCTGCTGCACCACTGCCATCGCTGGAGCCATCATCGACGCACCACACCTGGGCGCCAAGTTGGCGCAGGTGGCTGATCACCAAGCCAACGGTGGATTGGTGGTTATAGACGGGCACCAGCACCGCAATTCCACGCGGCCAGGGGCAGGTCGTTGGCTCCATTTGGCGTGATTTCCTTTCCTTATTTCAGGAGATGATACCCCCTGATACCCTGTTAGAAGCTGGCGATCGGCTTCGGAGGATATTTTTAAGGCTTTGTGCCTAGGTAGTTTACTAAGGGCGGATAAGATCCGGGCAAGCTCAGAAGAGGGGGGTGGAGCAGGGCGGCGCAAAGCTCGGTTAATTCATGGCTAACCCCATGGCCTTGTGGATG
>REDX01000268.1 GCA_007695355.1 Planctomycetota bacterium | reverse complement strand
CTACGACCTTCGGGTTATGAGCCCGATGAGCTACCAGACTGCTCTACCCCGCGATGTGAGGGGCGCAGCATAGGGGGAGTGGGGGCTTGTCAATACCTCGGTAGGCGGGGGCTGGATGGTGGTAGCAATGCGTGTACAGCTAAGCTGGTAGTTGCATTCTTGGGGCTAAGCTTTGGGCTGGTCTTAGGGGGTGGGTTCAGGTTGGTTTTGGTTTATTCGCTGTCGCTTTCGGCGCTGGCTGGGCTGTCGGAGAGCCAGGTACTGACGCTAAAGATGACCTGGTCATTCTCGTCGACAAGGCGGGCGAGGCGGCCCTGGGTGTCGGCTTCGGCGCGCAGGCTGAGATTGCCGGGGAGGATAATATTGGCGCCGTCAATGCGCACGCGGTGCAGGGGGATGCTGTCGGCTTCGCTAAAGAAGGCGGCGGCGGGGATGCGGGTGCGGGGGAGATCGGGGCGCCAGGTGAGGGCAAGCAGGATGGGGGCGAGGTGGGCGTCCCAGGTGGGCTCGGGATGGCTGAGGTTGAAGCGCTTTTGCACCGGGGCGAGGTGCCCATCGTGCAGTTCCGAGCGCTCGTGGAGGACAGCGTATCCCCGTTGCCGGTATTCCACCGCCGAGAGGCCTTGGCCGCGTTCATTCCAGGCGATAATACGGGCCTGGCGGTCGAGCAGGATATAGGGGTGATCAACCAGGTGGGTGCCGCCGATGTCCTCGGGCTTGGGCGGAATGTAGACCAGTTTCATCACTCGGTGGCCGCCAAATTGCTGATCGGCCTTGAGGATGCGGGCCCAGAAGGGCTGTCCGTAGAGTTCGCCGTGGAGTTCCAGTTGCTCGGCGCTGATCATGGCTGGAGCGGGATGGGCGCCCTCTTCGGCGGCCATCGGGCCGGTGGCGGCAAAGAAGAGGAAGAGGAAGGCGAGGCAGACGAGGGGCTGAATGGCGGTGCGGGTGCTGGTCATGCGGGCCTTTCGGGGCAGCGGCGATAGGGGGTAAACGTCGCCCCTGCTACAGGGTTTAACGTTGTCCATTTATGGGCTTGGGCGGCGGCGGGCAATCCGGCCCAGCCCACGCAGGCCGAAGCGTGCGATCCACAGGATAATGGGGGTGAGGATACAGATGACGCCCAGGCTGAGGCGCCACATGCCCATGCCATCGGCGTGGATGCGGGCGCTTTCATAGGGGTTATCGGCGCGGTAGGTGACTTGGAAGATGGTGCCCCGTTCGATGGCTTGAAGATAAGGTGCCATGGCGCGGCTGAGTTCTGAGGCGGGGACGCGCGGGTCATCCAGTTCTTGGCCATAGAGGTTTGCCCGACCAAAGCCGAGGGCGAGGATTTCCGGCTGAGCCAAGCTGCCACGCAGGGGGAATTCGAAGAGCAGCTGCAGGCGGGCCTGCACTTCGCCATTATCGAGGGTTTCAAAGGCAGGCAGAACATCAGCGATGCGGCCGCTGGTGACTTGGGCCTGGGCCCGGCTAATCAGGGTGGGGGTCACCAGGATGGCGCCGGTGATAACCAGGGCGAGGCTCATGATCTGTCGTGGGCGGTCAGCTGACGCCGCTGCCCGCTTCATGGATGGGCCGCTCCGGCGCGTACGGGGTTCTCTAGGCTGCCGAGGCCATCGATGGCGCAGCAGACGAGGTCTCCAGCTTGGAGAAAGCGGGGCGGCTGGCGGTAGCAACCAACGCCAGCGGGGGTGCCGGTGGAGATGAGGTCCCCGGGTTCAAGGGTTTGGTCGCGGCTGATGTAGCTAATCAGGGCGGGGAGATCGTGGATCAGGTCGCTGGCCAGGGCGCGTTGGTATTCCTGGTCATTAATCGTGGTGGTTAGCAGTAACTCACGGTAATCGGCCACTTCATCGGCGGTTACCAGGGCGGGGCCGCAGGGGAAGAAGCTGTCAGCGCTTTTAGCGCGGTAGAATTGGCCGTCCTGCTTTTGCCAGCGGCGTTCGGAAACGTCATTGGCGACCAGATAGCCGGCGATCACGCCCATGGCCTGGTCGCGGCTTACCCCCTTACAGCGCTGGCCGATAACGGCCACCAATTCCACTTCGAAATCGACGGCGGAGGAATCAACGGGCAGGACAATGGCATCGCGGGGGCCGCAGAGGGCGGATGGGGCGATGCTAAACAGCATCGGCGCCTCCGGCCAGGGCTTGCCCTGCTCTTCGGCGTGGCCGCGGTAGTTGAGGCCAACGGCGATAATCTTGCTGGGATCGGGGATGGGGGGCCCCAGGTGAACGCTGCTTAAAGGGCGACCCATATCGGGGCGAATGAGGGCACAGCGGGCGGCGAGTTCGCGCAGGCGGCCCGAGCGCAGGAGTTCGCGCACGCTCAGCGCGCCCAGGTCCGGCGCCACCTCGTCAATGGCCACTACGTGCTCTCCCAGTAAGAGGCCGCAGCGCTGGCTATGGTCGGGGGCGATCATGGTAACGAGGCGCATGGGCAGGCTGCTTTCAGAGGACGAGGGGGCAGTGGAGAGGGTGGCTGAGGCGGCTGCGCCCCTGGAGGGCGCTGATTTCAATGAGGCAGGCGGCGCTTACCACCGTGGCCTGGCAATCTTCCACCAGGGCGATGGCGGCGGCCAGGGTGCCACCGGTGGCGAGGACGTCATCCACCACCACTACCCGCGCTTCCGCTCTGAGTGCGTCAGCTTGGATTTCGATGCGGTCCTGGCCGTACTCCAGGCTGTAGTCGCGGTGGCGCAGCCGGCCTGGTAGCTTGCCTGGTTTGCGTAGTAGCACGAGGCCACAGGCAAGCTCGCGGGCGAGGCCGGCGGCGAAGATAAAGCCCCGGCTTTCAATCCCCACCACGGCATCAATCCCCTTGTCGTAAAAGGGCTTGGCAAGCTGGCGCAGGCTCTCGGCAAAGGCTTCGGGCTGGGCCAGGAGGGGGCAGATGTCTTTAAACACGATGCCCGGCTTGGGGAAGTCGGGGATGTCGCGGAGGAAGGGCAGCAGGTCCATGAGGGGTGCTCCTCGGGGAAGGGCAGGGCGGGTGTGGGTGCAACGGCCGGCAAGCGCCTCTGGCGACAGGTCTTGCCTTACCCCCGGCAGGTCTACAACCTGCCCCATCTTCGGGTCCAGGGAATAGCCGACATGGTGCATACCCCCATCGCTTTCATCAGCATGCCGGGGGGGATGGAGTGGTTACTCATCCTTCTCGTGGCCCTATTGCTCTTTGGCCGCAATTTGCCCAAAGTGATGCGCGATCTTGGTCGCTCGGTGCGCACCTTTAAGGAGGGCATGGGGCTGGATGATAGCCAGCGCCTGCACGATCCCTTCCGTGATCCCTTTGGACCCCAGCCGCGGCCCCGACCGGTTGACCAAGACATGGACAATCTGATTCCGCCAAAGCGCCCATCTGATCCCACTGCCTCGGATCAGCAAAGTGAGGGGGCAGCCGCTGCGGCCTCTGGTCCAGCCCTGCCAGCAGAAAGCGATATTCATTCGGGGTCTCAGATTCCACCCATGACCGAGGACAACGCGCCAGAACCGCCCCCACCAGGAGAAAGCCATGAGCGACCGAGCTGAAAAATTGACCCGTATCCGCGCCTACCTCAAGCAGCACAAACTTGATGCGGTGGTTTTTGGCACCCGGGCCAACTTCGCGTGGATGACCGGCGGTGGCGATAATCACGTGGTCTCGCAGTCCGAATTCGGTATTGCCTGCGCGGTGGTTACCGCCCGCCAGGTCAGCATCCTCACCACCAATATCGAGGCCGAGCGCATTAAAAATGAAGAGCCGGTGAGCGGCTGCACGGTCAAGGCTTATCCCTGGACTGAAAGTATGGACGAGGCGCTGAAGAAGCTGCTGGGGTCCAAGAAAGCCGCCGCCGACTTCCCCGTGGCCGGCCTCAAGACCCTGCCCGGCGATTTCAATGCCGAGGTGCGCGCCCAGCTTACCCCCGAGGCCCAGCGCCAGTACAAATCCCTGGGCCGGGACTGCTCCCTGGCCATCGAGACCGTGGCCCGCTCTTTGAGCGTCGGCGATTCTGGGCAGCAGGTGGAAGCCGATCTGGCCCGCCATCTTCTGGCCCGCGGCATTCAGCCCTTTCTGATCCTGGTCGCCTTTGACGACCGCCTGAAGGCCTACCGCCATCCCACCCCCACGGTGAACCACCTGCGCCATCAGGCCATGCTGGTGGTTTGCGGTCAGCGCCACGGCCTCATCGCCAATCTCACTCGCCTGGTGCACTTTGGCCCGATCCCTGAGGATCTGCTTAAGCGCCATCAGGCCGCCTGCACCATTGAATTGGCCCTGTGGCAGGCCACTCAAGTGGGCGCCAGCTGGGGCTCGGCCCTCAAAGCGGGCATCGATCAGTATAAGAAACAGGGCTTTGCCAAGGAATGGGAGCTGCACCACCAGGGCGGGCCCACCGGCTACAGCGGCCGGGACTTCCTTGTCACCCCCACCGAGAAGCGGCTCATCCAGCCGCAGCAGGCGGTGGCCTGGAATCCCTCAATCACCGGCACCAAAACCGAAGATACCTTTATTCTGGGCGCGGAGAATGAGCGCCTAGTGGTAACCGAGGCCTCGCGCAATTGGCCCACGATTAAGGTCAGCTTAAACGGCGAGACGGTAGAGCGCCCGGCCATTTTGCCGCGCTAATGAGCGCCGCCGACTGGGCGCCCCGGGCGACGCCAGAACTGCTGGCCCGCCGCGCCGCCCTGCGCCAGGGGATTCGCGCCCACTTTGCGGGCAATGCTCTGGAAGTGGAGGTGCCCATCCTCCAGGGCGGCCCCAACCGCGACCACGGGGTGGCGGTGGCCCGCAGCGGCGATCACTACCTCACCACCAGCCCCGAGCACCCCCTTAAGCGCCTAGTCTCCGCCGGCTATGGCAGCGTCTGGTGCTTCCATCCCTGCCTGCGCCCCGGCGAAAGCGGCCGCCTGCACCGCCCCGCCTTTACCATGCTCGAATGGTATCGTCCTGGTTGGAGCCTGGCCGCCCTGCGCGATGAATGCGTGCAGCTTATCGCCGGCGCCCTTGGCCGTCCCCTGGAACTCCAGGTTTTGAGCTGGCAGCAGGCCATGGCCCTGGTCTGCGGCGCCCCGCCCGACGAGCTGAGTCTCGCCGCCCTCGCCGCCTGCTGCCCCGATGCGCCGCCGGACTGCAGCCGCGCTGAGTTCTACGACCTGATCTTTGCCAGCCGGGTCCAGCCGCAGTTGGGCCATGGGGGGATAAGCGCCGTCGAGGAATGGCCGGCCAGCGCCTGCGCCCAGGCCCGCATCGCCGCTAATGCCCAGGGCCAGCCGGTGGCCCTACGCTGCGAACTCTTTGTCGACGGCGTTGAATTGGTCAATGCCTATGATGAGTGCTGGAATGCAGACGAATTGCGTCAGCGCTTTAGCGCCCATGCCGAGGAGCTCGGCGAGCGCGCCGTGCATGACGAGCGCTTCCTCGCCTGCCTTGCCCACAACCCCGGCCCGGTGAGCGGCGCCGCCCTCGGCTTCGACCGCCTCGTTGCCCTCGCCTGCGGCTGTAACGATATTGGCGACACCATGGCCTTCCCCTGGGAAATCGCTTAAGTTCCTGCGGGGAATTGCTACACCCGCTAAACCAGGGCTCTGTTACTATGCCCCTGAATATTGCGGGGGGGCATAATGCCACAGGCTTTGTTGATGTATGCGATTCACATTCTTTTCCTGCTGACGCTAGGCGCTCAGGAGCTTAATGCCGCCGATATCCGCATTGATGCGCGCCAGGGTGAGAGTTGGCGCGGGGCGGTGGGAGCGGTGCCGGCCCTGGTGCTGCGCGGGGACTATAAAGAACGGGCGCAGGCCCACGGCTATTTGGTGGCCGCGGAAATTCTCGCCGTGATCGATGACTATGTCATCCCTGCCGCCGGCGGGCCAGGGCCCTATGAGCGGGTGCTGCGCCCCTTGGTGGGGCTGATGTCCTGGGATCAGCGCAGTGCCGTTGAGCTGGCCGCCATGCACGCCGGCATGGTAGCGGCCCTGGGGGCTGAGGCCCTGCAGCTGGCGGCCCTGGGCCGCGCCTTGGGCGTGGACGATTTGCGCATCGCCAATGCCCTGCCCGATTGGTCGGGCTTTGCCTGTTCGAGCTTATCGGTGTGGGGAAAGGCCAGCGCCGATGGTCGCACCCGGCATGCCCGCAATCTCGATTATCCCCATAGCCCGGCCCTGCTGGCGGCCCAATTTCTCATTTTACAGATTCCCAATGCGGAGACTGAGGCGGATGAGGTTCCCAGTCTGGGTCTGAGTTTCGCCGGCTCGATTGGCGTCTACACCGCCCTCTCCGCCCAGGGAATCTTTGTCGCCATCCACGATGTGCCGGTGTCCGGACGGCCCCAGCCTCAGGGCGCCCACCCGCGCAGCCTCACCCTGGCCCGGGCCCTGCAGGGGGCCCAGCATCCGGTGGATATGCTGCGCTTCCTCGATGGCAAGCCGGTGGTCATGGGCAATAATATTCTCATTGGCGATGCGCACGCAGCGGTGATTGCCGAGTGGGGCCCTGCCACCGGTGCCCAGGCCCTGGCCTGGGCACCGGGGCCGGAGCGCTTTTACCTCGCCTGCACCAATCACCACCAAGGGCTGGCCGGCCCGGTAGCCCCCGATAGCCGCCGCCGCCTCGGCCATTTGGAGGCCGCCGCCGCTGCCCCTCTGGGCGGCGAGCAGCTCCAACAGGCGCTGCGCCGGGTAGCGAACCGCAGCACCATTCACAGCGTCATTGTCGACCCCGCCGCCCGTGAACTCAGTGTTGCCCTGATGACCCGGCCTGGGCGCTCTGCCGCCGCCGGCCCCTGGACCACCATCTCCTGGGCCAAGCTGGAGGCCGCCCGCTGAGGTGGGCCTCGCAATTGCGGTTCCTGGGCATGTGTCCTTGCCATGGATTATTACCATCTGCGCGGTCGTAGGGTTAAGACCCCATGGTGGCTGCATTGATGCGGACATAGGGTGCACCGAGATGATCGGTACGTCGCTGACATCATCCTTCGTTCTGTTTTGCCGTGAGGTGTTTTATGCTTAATCCCCCTCTAACTGATTTTATTGCGCCGGCTAGGTTCAAGGTAGCGGGGCGCTGCCTTGCCCTTGGTGGATGTTCGGCCCTATTGTACGTGATCGCCATGGGTTCTGCGTCGAGTGCCGAGATGGTGGTGTCGGATCTGCGTTTGGGATTCGGCATGCTGTCCACCGAATACCGGGGATCATCGTCGACCACGGTGACCGATGGGGATTCGCAGATCACCAGCACCAGTTCCTCGTCGCGGGGCCGCAATGCCGATGATAATTACCGCCTGCAACTTCAGTATGTGGCCGGTAAGTTAGGCCCGGCCGGTGGATTTATTTGGGGTATTGGCGCAGCCGTGAATCGTTCCACCTGGGACAATGGTGACACCAAGGCCCACGCCACCACGCCGCTGGTCAATCTGCGCTTGGGCTATGGCTATGCCTTTACCCGGCAATGGCATTTTGAAATTACCCCGTTTGCGGGCTATGGCTGGACCTTTTACAGCGTCACCGATGATGATTCAAGCTCTACCAATAAGAATAGCGACCATTATATTGAGTATGGCGCATCGGTGGGAACCTTTTATGGCTTCAATAATGGCTTGGTCTTGGGTCTTGAAGTTCCGTATTTAGTTGGCCATTTTGATCCGAAATATAACTACTCAAATAACGACAATAACCGGGTGCGGGTAAGCGATGCTTCGCGCAACCAGGGATTTGGTATACTGGGAGTTATCGGCTATCGTTTTTAGTGCAGTGAGATGAGTGGTGCAGGCCTTGGCTTGGGTTTAAAACCCGGCCAATGCCGCGCTCCCCAAAGCCCAGGGGCGGGACTCAGTCCCGCCCAAAACCCCGCGCACCAAGCCCAAGCTTCGAAGCGCCAGGCGCAGCCGCGGAGGGCGGGACTCTGTCCCGCCAGAGATCATTCGCCAAGAGCTTGCCAGCGTTTCGCGACTAGCGCCTGGGTCATGAATCTTCCCCGCGTGGCTTTTCCGCGTGGCTTTTCTGCGTCGCGCGACGGGTGTTTATTACGCAAGCGTTTCGGTGGGTTTATAAATCCACCCTCCGTGGCACGCGCAGCCACGCAGGGCGGGACTCAGTCCCGCCAGAAATCCATCACCTAAGGTTTGCCTGCGCCTCGCGGGTAATGCTCAATTCGTGGGCGCATTGGTGGGACAAGAGTCCCACCGTCCATCGCTTCGCCGAGGGGGGATGGGTCTTAGGGCCTGTCCCTCGGCTGGCGCTCGCTTTTTGTCTAGCGAATCATCGGCGGCCGACGCAGATCCAGGGTGCAGGGGAAATCCGGGTGCGGCATTTCCGCGGGGAGTTCTTTGAGCTCGCCCTGGCGGTGGCCGTGGGGGATAAAGCGGGCGAGGCGGCGGGCTTCGGCCTCATTGGCGTTGATGGGGAAGCTCTCGTAATTGCGGCCGGCGGGGTGGGCAACGTGATAGGTGCAGCCGCCAACGCTGCGGCGATTCCAGGTGTCCACCACATCAATGACCAGGGGCGCATGCACCGGGATCGCCGGGTGCAGGGCCGATGAGGGTTCCCAGGCTTTAAAGCGAACGCCGGCAATGCGCTCGTCCTGGCGTCCGGTGGGGCTTAAGGGCAGGGGCCGGCCATTGCACAAGACCATATAGCGCGCATCGCTTAAGCCGGTGACCCGCACCTGCAGGCGCTCCACCGAAGAGTCGACATAGCGGGCGGTGCCACCGCCGGCGGCCTCCTCGCCCAGCACCAGCCAGGGCTCCAGGGCTTGGCGCAGCTCCACTTCGATGCCTTGGTAACTTACCCGGCCGTAGACGGGGAAGCGGAATTCCAAGAAGGGGGCAAACCAGTCCAGATCCATGGCAATGCCGTGGGAGTTGAGATCATCCACCACCGCGCTGAGATCCTGCCAGAGGTGGTGCGGCAGCATCCAGCGATCATGCAAGGCGGTGCCCCAACGGCGCAGGGGATGGCGGTAAGGATTGGCCGCCAAATGGGCGGTAAGGGCGCGCACCAGCAATTGCTGGGCGAGGCTCAGGCGGGCGTGGGGCGGCATTTCAAAGCCGCGCAGCTCCAAGATGCCTAGCCGACCGGTGGCCGAGTCGGGGCTAAACAGTTTATCAATGCAGAATTCGGCGCGGTGGGTATTGCCCACCAAGTCGGTAAGCAGGTGGCGCAGGCAGCGGTCCATCATCCAGGGCTTTTTCTGCAGGCCTTCATCGCCCAGTTCGCGCAATTGGGCAAAGGCGATTTCCAGCTCAAAGCTGCTATCGTGGCGGGCCTCATCAAAGCGCGGGGCTTGGCTAGTGGGGCCCATAAACAGGCCGCAGAAGAGAAAGGACAGACTGGGGTGGTGCTGCCAGTAGGTGAGCATACTGGGTAATAGCTCGGCCCGGCGCAGGAAGGGGCTGTGCTCGGGGCTGGCGGCGCCGAGGGTAATGTGGTTGCCTCCGCCGGTGCCGGTATGGCGCCCATCGACGAGAAACTTCTCGGCGCGCAGGCGGCAGAGGCGGGCTTGCTCGTAGAGCAATTCGGTGTGTTTTACCGCTTCTGGCCAAGAGCTGGCGGGGAGAATATTGACCTCGATGACTCCTGGATCGGGGGTGATCAGGAATTTCTGCAGGCGCGGGTCTGAGGGTGGCGGATAGCCTTCGATGCAGACCGGGAGGTGGAGGAAACCGGCGCAGAGTTCTACCGCGGCAAGGAGTTCGAGGGCGTGCTCTAATTCGGTGAGGGGGGGCAGGAAAACGCAGAGTTTGCCCTCGCGGGCCTGCAGACAGAGGGAGGTAATGATCAGCGGCTCATCGGCCTGGGCCTGCTGCTCTTGGATCTGTTGTGTACGGCTGGTGCCAGGGCCGATTTCCAGGCGGCCATGGTAATCGTCGAGCCGCGCCTGGTCGCTCCACCAGGGCTGGGGCTGGCTGGCCTCAAAACGCCCTTCCTTGGGCAGGGAGTCCAGGGGCAGGCGCAGGCCAATGGGCGAATCGCCAGGGATAAGGGTAAGGCGGGGGCTGCGCAGGGGCCAGCGCGAGGAACGCCAGCGCTTACCATCGTGGGCCAACGGAAGTACTAACCCACTAGGATTGTTTAGTCCTTGGCCCAGTACCCGCGCTAGCCGGGCGCGCTCTTCATCGTCGCTGAGATCGCTGGCCAAAAGATCGACATTTGGCGCTTGCCGTTGCTCAATCCAGAGGTGATAGCAGGCGTCTTCAAAGGCCTCCATAAGGAAATCCGGCGTCAGACCAAGGCGGCTACTCAGGGCCTGGCCGAAGCTGCGCACCTGATCGAGGGTGACCCCGTAATCGCGGTTCATATCGGCGAGAAGGAGGGGATCGCGCCAAATGGCTTCGCCGTCGCGGCGCCAAAAACAGCCCAGAGCCCAGCGCGGCAAGCTTTCGCCCGGGTACCATTTCCCCTGCTGATAGTGCAGGTACGATCCCGGTGCGAGAAGCGGCTGCAGGCGGCGCAGCAACTCCTCCGACTTGGCCCGTTTGGTGGGGCCCTGGGCTTCCGTATTCCATTCCGGCTCGTCCACATCGTCGATGGCGACGAAGGTGGGCTCGCCGCCCATGGTCAGGGCCAGGCCCTGGGCCTGGAGGCGCCCGTCGACTGCCTCGCCACAGGCTAGCAGGGCTTCCCACTGGGCGGCATCGTAGGGCTTAGTGACCCGCGGATCTTCATGGATGCGGGTGACGCTCATGGAAAAGTGAAAGTCCACCTCGCAGGGATCGGTGGCGCCGGTAATCGGCGCCGCGGCGCCGGGATCGGGGGTGGCGGCCAAGGGCAGGTGGCCTTCGCCGGCGAAGAGGCCGGAGGTGGGATCGAGGCCAATCCAGCCGGCGCCGGGGATAAAGACTTCGCACCAGGCGTGCAGATCGGTGAAGTCCACCTCGGTGCCGCTGGGCCCATCGAGGGATTTTTCATCGGCCGCCAATTGCACCAAATAGCCAGAGACAAAGCGCGCCGCCAAACCCAGGTGGCGTAGGATTTGCACCAGTAACCAGGACGAATCCCGGCACGAACCCCGACGCAGCGTTAAGGTTTCCTCGCAGCTCTGCACCCCCGGTTCCATGCGCACGGTGTAGGCAATATCGGCCTGCAGGCGCTGATTGAGGGCTACCAGGAAGGCGGTGGTGGCGGTGGCCGTGCGCGGCACCTCGGCCAGCCAGGCCATGAGGAGGGGGCCTTCTTCGCGGATTTCCAAATAGGGTGTCAGCTGTTTGGCGAGGGCTTCGGGGTAGGCAAAGGGGATGGTTTCGGCGCATTCCTCGATGAAGAAATCAAAGGGATTGATCACCGTCATGGGCGCCACCACCTCCACCGCTACCGTCAATTCGGTGATCGGCTTGGGGAAGACCAGGCGGGCAATAAAATTGCCAAAGGGATCCTGCTGCCAATTGAGGAAGTGCTCGCCACCGCTGATATTGAGCGAATAGGCCTCAATCGGCGTGCGGCAGTGGGGTGCTGGGCGTAGGCGCACCAGATGCGGGGCACATTCAACGGGGCGATCGAAGCGGTAGGTGGTCTCGTGGCGCAGGGCAATACGAATGGTCATGGGTGGCATGTTAGGGAGAGGGCCTGGGGATGCCAGGGGTACAACGGTGTCGGCACCGCAGCAGCTCCCGAGTCAGTTTGCTGTGCTGGCCAAGCCGTTTGCGCCGGCGCTGAGCATTGGCGGTGCGGGCCCTTGGCCGGTCATTTCGAATCACGGCTCTATAACTTTAGCCGCGCAGGTGATAAGGGCACCTCTATAAACTCAGCAAATAAGGCCGACTTGCTTCGCAAGCCCTTTATTATGAATGCCGAGCTGGGGCTCGGCGTTCCCAGAGCTGAGTTTATAGAGATGCCCATAAGCACATTCAAGGCTGTACAGTGCAATCACGAAGATTAGATTCTTTTTGATGCGCGCGGCAACGCCCCCAACCAACGGTCTGCAGTGGGGTGATTCAGCGTTGCGCCACAGGGTACTTGTTCAGGAGTCGCGGATGTGAATTGCCCTTGGCACTCGTTCCTCCTCATTGTCCTGCTCTTGAGCGCTTGCGGTGGCCCCTCGGGCCATTCAACGACTGGTCCTCTGCGTATTGCTGCGGCCTCAGATTTGGCATTTGCCCTGCCGGAGTTGATTGCCCTGTATCAGCAAAGTCATCCTGGAGCAGTAACCACCACCTTAGGTTCTTCTGGCTTACTGACCCGACAGATCGCCCAGGGAGCGCCCTACGATGTTTTTTTCTCGGCCAATATGGCCTTCATTGATGATTTGGTGAGTGATGGCCACGGGCTTGCGGCCAGTCAGGCCCTGTATGGCCGCGGGCGGATTGTCCTGTGGTCGCGGCGAGGCGGGGTGGCGGCACCGCGCAGCTTAGAGGATCTGCGCGACGCCCGTTTCCGGCGTATCGCCCTGGCCACCCCAGAACACGCTCCTTATGGCCTGGCGGCCAAGCAAGCGCTGATCAGCGCCGGACTGTGGGAGGGCCTACGGCCACGGCTGGTCTATGGCGAAAATATTAAACAGGCCATGCAAATGGCGGAATCAGGTAATGCTGAGGTGGCGATTATCGCCCTGAGCCTGGCCATCCCAGGGGGCCATGGCGATTGGTCTTTGATCGATGAGCGCCTGCATGAAGCCCTCGATCAGGGCCTCGTCATCACCACCGTCAGCAGTCGCAAGGATGCGGCGACGGCCTTTGTGGCGGCGGTCACTGGCCCGGCTGGTCGAGAAATTCTGGCCCGCTATGGCTTTGTATTACCCGGCGAAACCTTGGACCCGAATCTTCTCGAAGCCGCCGGCGGCCGGGTTATTCGCTAATGGATCAGGCCTGGGGTCCGCTCATACTATCCTTTCAGATGGCCGGTATGGGTTTATTCCTGGCCATGCTTTTGGGGGTGCCTCTGGCCCTGGCTTTGGCCCTGGGTCGCTGGCGCGGGCGCGATGTGGTTGAGGTCATTCTGACTGCACCCTTGGTCTTGCCGCCAACGGTGTTGGGGTATTACGTTTTGGTTGCCCTGGGCCGCAATAGTGTCATTGGCCGGGCTTGGGAAAATCTCACCGGTTCGCCCATCGTCTTTACTCCCACCGGCTGCCTGGTGGCGGCCACCCTGGCCGCCCTGCCCTTTGTCGTCAAGGGCAGCCGCAGTGCCTTTGAGGAGGTGGATCAGGGCCTTTTGGCCGCCGCCACCACCCTGGGGGCGGGGCCGTGGCGGCGTATTTTCACCATCCTCATTCCCCTTGCCCGGCGCGGCATTGCCGGCGGCTGCATCCTCGGTTTCGCGAAGGCCTTGGGGGATTTCGGGGTAACGCTGATGGTGGCTGGCAATATTCCGGGCCTCACCCAAACCGCGCCCTTGGCTATTTATGATTTCCTTCTCGCCGGCCGCGACGGCCAGGCCGCCGGCTTGGCCCTGACTCTTACAGCCCTTGCCCTCTTTATTCTGTGGCTAGTCAATTTTTACATCAAACCCCAGCGGCGCGATGAGGCGAGCACATGATTTCCTTTGATCTAGCCGTGCAGCGGGGGGATTTCCGCCTGCAAGTGGCGGCCCAATTACGGGCAAAGAGCACGGGGATATTCGGTTCGTCAGGATCAGGGAAGAGTAGTTTGCTTCATGCTCTGGCTGGCCTTTTGCCGGCGAAGTACTGCCGCCTGGCCATCCATGACGAGGTGGTGGTAGATAGCCGTAGTGCTTGTCATACCCCAGCCCATCTTCGCCGTATGGGCATGGTATTCCAGGACCATCGCCTATTCCCCCATTACAGCATTGCCGGGAATCTCCGCTATGGTCAGCGCCCCGGTGGCCCTTCCTGGGATGATGTGATCGAATTACTCGACATCGGCGACTTATTGGAGCGTCGCCCGGATCAGTGCTCTGGCGGCCAGCGCCAGCGCGTTGCGATTGGCCGGGCCTTGCTCAGCGCGCCGCAGCTGCTGCTGCTGGATGAGCCCCTGGCCAATCTCGATCGGCCGTTGAAACGTCAGATCCTTCCCTACCTGCGCCGCCTGCGCGAGCACTTCGGCATTCCCATGCTGATGGTCAGCCACGACCTCGAGGATCTGCTCACCGTCACCGATGAATTGCTGCTTTTGGACCAGGGCCGCCTCCTGGGCCAGGGCGATCTACAGAGCTTGGCCAGCGATGCGTCCCTGCTGCCGCGGCTGCACGCCGGCGGCTTGGTCTGCCCCATGCTGGGAACAGTAACGAAACTTGGCGATGGCCATATGGTGGTGCAATTGGACGGCCCACGCCGGCCGCAACTCCTCTGCGCCACCCATGCCGGCGTGGTGGGTAGTCGGGTAGAGGTGCTGCTGCGGCCCGATGACGTGGTGCTCGGCCTGCCACCACTGCACGATGCTCTGTCCTTAAGTAATCGTCTTGAGGGCACCATAGTCCATATTACCCACAGCCCCGAACGCTGTCTGGTGCGCGTGGATGTGGGCGCAGAGCGACCCCTACTGGCCGAGCTGGCAAGCGCAGCGGTGGCACGCCTGGGCCTGACTAACGGCCAGCAGGTGGTGGTGCTAACCAAGGCGCAGGCGACCCAAGCCATTATTTTGTAAAAATACTCCCGGCTTGCAGCGGGGCTCAGGGCTAAAAGCAGCCTTTGCTTCTCCCTCTCCGGTGCGGATAATCATTCAAAGAAGCGTCTCACCTGCCCGCCCCGTAAGCGCGCCAGTCAGACGGGAGACCACCATGAGCGTTGAAAAAAAAGCCCAAAAAAACATCAAAAAGAAGCCTGAGAAGAATCTCAAGGAAAAGCGTGCAGACAAAGCCGCTAAGCGCGCCAGTAAATAAGGCCTAAGTATTCTTGTAGAAGGTTGGGGCTGGGACTTGTGGCGAACGGAAATAGCTGGTACAATACAACTATCAGGACAAGCCCACGAACTGGCAGACAGAAAGTCCCCTGTAGCGTAGCCTACGGGCCTGATGTCTGACCGAGGATTCCGGTGCTGGCAACCTTGACGCCTCACCGATTATCCTGCCCATCCAATGGGGCCCCAGGACAGGCTCAGCATTCCTGATGCGGAGCGCGCGAACCGCCCAAATCGTGCACTGAGGGGAAGCGCACCGCGTTCCACACTTACTCGTCGATCCCAATATTTGACATACTGCGGTCCGGTAAGCGCTTCCCCACCTTTTTTTCTGCCCAGCGGCGAAATCCTCAGCGGTTTCGCCGCTGCTTGCGTTTAGGGGGCTGGCTGGGGAAGGCTGTCCTGAGGATCCGTTCCAAACCAATGGCGATAGCGCAGGCAAACCCGCACCAAGAGCAGCATCAACGGCACTTCAATGAGCACCCCCACCACCGTGGCCAAGGCGGCGCCGGAGGAGAGGCCAAAGAGCATCACTGCGGTGGCGAGGGCCACCTCAAAATGGTTGCTAGTGCCAATCAGGGCGGTGGGCGCGGCATCGCGATAGCTCAAGCGGAAGAGTTTGGCGAGGCCAAAGCCGAGGGCGAAAATAAACAGGGTTTGGATGGTGAGGGGGATGGCGATCCAGAGAATGGTCAGCGGATTGCCGAGGA
>REDX01000030.1 GCA_007695355.1 Planctomycetota bacterium | reverse complement strand
CCCCATCGACGCCACGCGGGTGGTCCAAGCTGCTCAGGCCCAAGGGGGCAAGGGCCAGGTCAAAGCCGATGATGCCGCTCCCCCGGCCGCCGGCGGCGATATCCCCACCCCCTAAAGGCGTAACGAGCCGCGGTGGCTCACAGGATGACAGGACAAACATGAGCGAGGGCCTCTTTAGCCAAGATAGTATCGCCTGTGTGTGGGATTTTGATCTCACCCTCTCGCCGCGCTATATGCAGGCCCCGCTGTTTGCCGCCTACGGCATCGACGAGGACAGATTTTGGCAGGAAGTGCGCGGCTTATCCGCGCATTATCGCCGAGCGGGCTTGACGCATATCGCCGATGACACCATGTACCTCAACCATCTGCTGACCTATGCCCAAGCGGGGCTGTTGCCGGGCTTGGATAATCAGCGCCTGCGGGAATTGGGGGCCGAGATTGATTTCTTTCCCGGCCTGCCCGATGCCTTTGCCCAGCTCAAAAACTATGTCCGCGACCTGCGCTGCGATGTCAGCCTTGAGCACTACGTGGTTTCCAATGGTTTGGCGCAAATGATCCGCGGCTCGCGCTTGGCCCCCCATCTTGATGGCATTTGGGCCTGCGAATTCATCGAGCACCCGGCACCCCCCAATTACCTCACAGAGCCCGCAGAGCCCACCGCGCCGCCATTGATCCAGCAATTCGGTTATGTCATTGATAATACCACCAAGACCCGTGCCATATTTGAAATCAATAAGGGCTCCAACCGCAGCGACATCGACGTCAATGATGCCATCCCCCGGCAACAGCGCCGGGTACCCTTCGAGCACATGCTGTATATCGCCGACGGACCGTCGGATATTCCGGTATTCTCTTTGGTGCGGCAAAATGGTGGCGCCACCTGCGCCGTCTACGACCCCGGAAACCGCGAGAGCTTTACCAAGGCCAACCGTCTCCTGGCCCAGGATCGGGTGCATATCCACGCCCCGGCCGATTACCGCCAGGGCCAGCCGGTATGGCTGTGGCTCACCGCCACCATCGATGATATGGTGGGACGGATTCAACAGCGGCGGCAGCAGCACCTGCAGCGCGCCGTAGGAAAGCGCCCCAGCAGTTACTAGCATCATCTCTATAGGAGCGGCATGAGCACACAGCCCCCTCTGGTGAAGCCTGCGCGCAGTCTGCGCGCCACCCTCGCCTGGTACGTGGCGCTGCCGGTGCCGCTGGGGATTGTCCTGGTGAGCTGGCTGGTGAGCGCCATGCTGCACAGCGAGTGGGAACGCAGCCTCGAAGAAGACGTGGAATTGGTGGGCCGCGCCATTCGCGCCCCCATCACCCGGGCCCTGGAGCAAGGGCAACTACAACAAGTCACCGAAACTATTCTCTCCACCCAGGACATTGGCCGCGTCTACGGGGTCTCGGTCTACGGCGACGAGGGGCAACTCATCGCCACCGCCGGCGATGTGGACCCCGATCATGTGGTCACCGATCTCCACGACGTTGCCGAGGAAGGGCGCCACGGCGGCTACGAGCGCCTTGGTGGACGCCGCGTCTACTCCTACTTCGTCCCCCTCGCCGACTCCGGGGGACGTTTTTTGGGACTCCTACAGCTCACCCGCCGCCAGCGGGAAATGGAAGAAACCCTATTTTCCCGCCGCCTGATGTCGCTGCTCATCGCCCTCGGCGGGGCCGCCGGTTTGGCCACCCTGGCTTTATGGGGCCACCACCGGGCCCTGGCCCGGCATCTGGGTTCCCTGGCCCGGGATATTTCCGTGGTCCGCCAGGGAGACCGCCAGCATCGCGCCGAGAACCATGGCCCGCATGAAATCGCCTCCCTGGCCCAAGCGATTAATGATATGCTCGATAGTATCGCCCGCGCCGAGGAAGAAATCTCCCGCCGCCGGCAACAAGAAAGCACCCTGCAAGAGCAGCTGGCACGCTCGGAGAAAATTGCCGCCTTGGGGCAATTGGCCGCCGGCGTGGCCCACGAATTGGGCACGCCCCTGAGCACCATCGACGGCTACGCGCAGCGCCTCAAACGCAGCAGCGACCATTTAAGCCCCGCGCAGGACAAGGCCCTCGACCACATTCGCCACGAGGTACAACGCACCGAGGGCATCGTCCGCGAATTACTGGAACTGGGCCGCAGTCAAAGCCGCAGCATGAGCGCCTGCCCGCCCCGCCAACCCGCCGAGTCCGCCCTACACAGCCTGGAGGAAATGCTTCACCAGCGACAGCAACAATGCCGCATTACCGGCGACGAACCCCTCCCGGCCATAGCCATGGACAGCGGACGGGTGGAGCAAGCGCTGGCAAACCTGCTGCGCAATGCCAGCCAAGCCAGCCCCCCCGGGGCACAGCTAGAGTTGCGCATCGCCGGCGAAGCAGAGCATATCGCCTACGCCATGCACGACAGCGGCCCCGGGGTCGACGCGGAGGTAGCCAAGCACATGTTCGAACCATTCTTTACCACCAAAGCCGTGGGCCAAGGAACCGGACTGGGTCTGGCGGTGGTGCATAGCGTCGCTGAGGAACACGGCGGCAGCGTCAGCCTGGAAAACCTCCCCCAAGGCGGGGCAGTTTTTACCCTCCGCCTGGCCCGCCACCCAAGCACCGCCAACGAGCAGCCCCAGCATGCCACCTGATGAACTCAACCCCAGAATTAAACCACCCCCCAGCACCACCGGCGGACGGATTCTGGTGGTGGAAGATGACCCCAGTCTACGCGAACTATTGGCCACCGAAGTGGCCGAGGCCGGGCACCACACCACCGCCGTGGACTCCGCCGAAGCAGCGCGGGCGGAGCTCTCCCGCGAGCTACCGGACCTCGTCATTACCGACATCCGCTTACCCGGTGCCGATGGCATGCAGCTCTTGGGCAGCGTGCAAAAACTCGACCACCCACCGGCAGTGATCGTCATCACTGCCTTTGGCTCGGTGCCCCAGGCAGTGGCCGCCATGCGCCAGGGGGCGGTGGATTTCCTCACCAAACCCCTGGATCTCGACCACCTGCACTTGGCCATCAATCGGGCCCTGCACCTACGCAATCTGGAACAGGAAGTGGATCGCCTGCATGGCCTGCTGGATAATGCGCAACTGCCCGGCTTGGTGGGAAATTCCCGTCCCATGCAGCGGCTGCGTGAGCACATGCAACTCATCGCCGGCAGCGATGCCCCGGTACTGATTAGCGGCGAGAGCGGCGCCGGCAAGGAATTGGTGGCCCGGGGCCTGGCACGCCTATCACC
>REDX01000032.1 GCA_007695355.1 Planctomycetota bacterium | reverse complement strand
CGACGACAACCGCGATCTGGTGGGACGGGCGACGCAACTCGAGCTCATTGTGCGCGCGGCCAATTCCGGCGACGAAGAGCGTTTGACCTTGGTGCCCTTGGATGAAATCGGCGGTGCCTTCCAGGGCACCCTGCCCACGACCCTGGGCTCTGCCCGCTCTGGTGACAATGTGCTGCAGGTGTATGGCCGGGACACCATTGTGTATGGACTCTCGCCAGAATTCATCGAACGCACCAATTATCAGGGAGATCCGGAGACTGCTTCGGGCAGCCTGCAGATTCGCACCGATGGTGAACTCTACGCCTCTTCCGGTGACATTGTCGATCGCGAAGAACAGGCCCGCTTGCGTGAGGAGGAAGAAATTCGTCGCGCTTTGCATCTGGGAAGTCGCCAGGATGCGGTTGAGGAGGATCAGGCCCTGGCGCAGCGTCGACGGGGTGACCAGGTGCGGCCTGGTTCGCCGATCAATATTCGGGTGGTAGATCCCGATGCCAGCACGAGTCCTGAATTAAACACCGTCTACGTCCAGGTACAGGCAACCAGTGGTGATGTCATCCGTCGTCTGCCGCTGCAAGAGACCGAAGAATTCAGCGGCGTCTTTGAAGGAAGCGTGCCCACCGACTTGTTGCCCGCCGTGGCTATTGCCAGCGATAGCGCCGAAGGCGTGGATCCCAATCAGGCCCTCATCGACGGCGGTAGCGGCTGGGTCGGGCGCAGCTTGGGCACCGAGGCCCGGCGCTTTGCGGTGGATTTGAATCAATTGCGTAGCTGGGGTGCAATGCGCGTCGAGCACGGCGCCGCCGAGCGCACGGCAAAATCGCTGGTGGTGCAAACCTCTCTCGATGGGGTGAATTATACCACCGTGGGCATTGGCGGGGCCGAAGACCCCGCCGCCGCTTGGGACGGTTCGCCGAGCCTCGAGATGGTGGCCCAACCCCAGGGAATGCCCGGCAGCTACGCCGAATTGCGCAATATATTTGACTACGAGTTCCTCGATCGCGAGGGGGGCAAAGCCCAGCGTGCGGTGGCCGACGGTGGTATGGTATTAAATTATGAGAACGATGTGCGTGCCGCCCAGCGTTCGCTGCCGTTTAATGATCGCACCCAGGTCATGATACGCTTACGCGGTGCTTTCTGGGTTGATGAGCGGGTGATGGCGCGCTTTAAGAGCGAGGCCAATGAAGACGACGAGCAGCGCATTGCCATGCGCACCTTTGTCAACGGCCAGCGGGGGCGTGAACTGGAGGATGGCAGCATTGCCATGGAATTGGGCCGCGGGGTGCATGTTATCGAAGTCTTTGCCGTGTTGCCCGATCGCCAGCACCGACGCGGGGCGCTGAGCGTTGCCGCCAGCCTGGATCCCCAGGCGCCGCTGTCACCCATGGCCGCCGAGATGTTCGATCGCCAGGGATTTGACATGCTATTTGACGCGGCTATTGCCCGTCCGCAGGCCAAACTCAAGCGCGATGGCGATGCTTGGGACATTGATTTCCAAGGTATCGAGGCCCGTGCCGCAAGGTTGGTGCTGCGGCAATACGAGGGTGATGCCCCGGCGATTCGGCGACTGAGCTTAAGGGACAGCGACGGCGAGGCCATTCTGCCCCTGAGCCAAGATGCCCGCGGTGGCGAGCGCATGGTGCTGAATGTGGTGCCGCAGGATCAAATAAGCATCACCTATCGCGATGAGTATCCCTACAGTGATGATCTGCCGGTCTCAGAGGTGCGGCTTGCCGCCACCTTCCATGACGGAAGCATCTCCGCTGCCTTCCCGCAGTTTGCCGAAGGGCAGGGGTCCATGGGCGAAAGCCTCATTCCGGTGCGGCGCTTTGAGCCCGGCGACACGGTGCGGGTATTTGTCCGCGACAATGACCTCTCGGTGAGTAGCGAACGTGACAGCGCTACCTTTAAGGTGCGCACCTCGCTTGGTGAAGAATTGACGCTGCAGGCACGAGAGACCGCACCCTTTAGCGGTTTGTTTCAGGCGACGGTATTCCCCGTGGCTGGGGAACCACAGCGCGACAATGAAATCACCGTGGCTCCTGGTGATGATTTAACCCTGATCTACCGCGACGAAGAAAACACCAATCCCGGGGTCACCTGGGATCGTCGCACGGTGGTTGAGCAGGTGGTGTGGCGCGAACCGCAGATACGTGCCTATCAAACCCGCCTGGAAGAGATCCCCGAGGATGTGGTGGTGAGCGAGCAGGCGGGTAACGAAGCTACCGGCATCCGTCAAGAAACCATACTTCCTCGTTATGATTTGGTCATCGAACGGCCGCTTGAACCCAATAGTGAAGGCTCGGCAGTCTTTGGCTCGGCGGCAATATTTGAGATCCAGTGGCCCACCGTGGCCAAGCACGCCGCAAGCAGCATTGATGTCTACGTGCAGACCGAGCGCCAGCGCCAGGCCTTGGAGGCCAGCGGCGAGGGTTTTGATTTTGACCTGCCTGGTACGCGAACCATCACCGTGCGCCCGGGGAGAGCGCAGAGCGGCAACGCTGGTGGATTATACCGTCAAACTCGGGTGGAAACACCGGGACTCTTTGAACGCAATGAATTGGATGATGGTCGCTTTTCCGTTAATGTGCCCCTGGTCTTGGGAGAGCCGCCGCTGCGCCCCGTGGACGAGACCACGACTTCGGCTGGTGGGGTTGAGCCGTTGCCGGTGGCGGCCGGTGATGTGGTGCACATTGGTTTCCGCTATGAAGACGAAAACGGTCAGCAGCAAGTGCTCACTGCTCGCGCTGCCTTGAGCGGGGTCAATGCCTTTGAAGTGATGGATCAGCACTTTAATAAAACCGTTGAACAGGCGCATGTGGGTGAGCGGGTTTATATGCGGGTGATTGACCCCAGTCGCGCCAAGAGTTCCGAGCGCGATCGCCTGTCGGTAACCGTGCGCGGCAAATCCGGTCGCGACACCAGTATCGAACTGGTGGAAGAGGTGCCTCACAGCGGCGTGTTTAAAGGCTTTATCTGGCTGGTACACGAAGAGGATGAACAGAGTCTTTCCGATCGCATTAATTCGGTGCCGGTGGTGTTTGGCGATGAGTTGACGCTGCTTTACGACGATGGTGGGCAGCAGCATCAGCAGAGCCTTGCCGTGTTCACCGGTGACGATGGACGCGTCGTGCCCTTCACCAAACGCTTTGCCGATGACGATATGGCGGTGCGCACCATGTTCACCCTGGCCGAGGCGCATTTTGAACAGGCCAAACTTTTCCGTGATGCGGC
>REDX01000033.1 GCA_007695355.1 Planctomycetota bacterium | reverse complement strand
ATCGCCCAGGCCCTGGGCATCGATAATAACGCCGAACTGGCCAAGGCCCTCAAAGACGACCCCGCCATCGAGATTGAGGGGCGAAAGTATCAGCTTCGTTTATCGGCGCATGGCGACTCATGACAATCCAGCAGGCCCGCAACTGGGTGCAGCAAAGCCAGGCCCTGGTCATCACTGCTGGGGCTGGCATGGGTGTCGACGCTGGTCTGCCTGACTTCCGAGGCAGCGCTGGCTTATGGCGAGCATTCCCCGCCCTACGCGAGCGGGGCATGGCCCTAGAGGACATTGCCACGCCCCATTGGTTTGACGAGGATCCGGCCCTGGCCTGGGGATTTTACGGCCACCGCTTGCTCAGCTATCGCGCAGCTCGGCCCCATGCTGGCCACCAGGTGCTGCGACGCTGGTGCGCCGCGCGCCCCCACCACATTATTACCAGCAATGTCGATGGCCTGTTTCAGCAGGCCGAATGGGAAGACCGCGCCATCTGGGAAATGCACGGCACGATCCAGCGCTGGCAGTGCAGCACCCCCTGCAGCGATCAGCGCTGGCCAGCCAGACTCGAAGAACTCAGCCTCGACCCGCATAGCGGTCTGGCCAAACACTGGCCGCTGTGCCCGCACTGCGGGGCGGTGGCCCGGCCCAATCTCATGATGTTTGGCGATGCCTTCTGGATCTCCGATGACATGGCCGCAGCCGAACAGGCATTTCGCGCCTTCATCGACCAGCACCGTGGCCCAGGCCTGTTGGTGATCGAAGTCGGCGCCGGCACCACCATCCCCACCATGCGCAATATGGGGGAGTGGCTGATGCTCGAATACGAAGCCCGCCTCCTGCGCATAAACCCCGCTGATGACGCAGATCAGGGGGACTGGCACCCCCGTCTATGCACCATCCGCCAAGGCGCAGCAACTGCCCTACCGGCCTTGGCTGCGGACGGCCACATCGCTTCCGTCCCGGAGTCAAGTTTTTAACGCGTTGTTTTGCGTCATTAGATCGTTTTTTAACGCGTTGTTTCGCTGTTGTTGATTGTTTTTTAACGCGTTGTTGTAGACTCCAGGCATGTACCGCAACGCCACCACCGATCTCAGTCACTGGCTGACCCAGCCACGGCGCCTCCCTCTGGTTTTGCGAGGTGCACGGCAGGTGGGCAAGACATGGCTCATTCGTGACCTCGCTCAGCGCAGCGGGCGCGAGTTGATTGACATGAACTTTGAACGCGACCCCACCTGGGCCCGCTGCTTTACCGACAATGTCCCCCAACATATCCTGCAAAAAATCAGCCTGCGACTTGGCCGCCGAATCACCATTGAAGGCAGCCTTCTGTTTCTTGATGAGATTCAGGAATATGCTGACGGCTTAGCCAAGTTGCGCTGGTTCGCCGAGGACTGTCCACAGTTGCCTGTGGTAGCAGCAGGGTCACTGCTCGAATTCACCCTACGCGACCATGATTGGAGCATGCCCGTTGGGCGGGCCGGTTTCTATAACCTCGAGCCCATGACCTTCGCTGAATATCTCGCTGCTCATGGTCAAGACCTGCTCCTTGAATATCTGCGTGCGTGGTCTCCGCGGGAAGCCCTTGATCCGACCGTGCATGAGCAAGCCCTGCACTGGCATAACCGTTACAGTCTCACGGGGGGGATGCCCGGAATCGTTGCGCTTGATGTGGAGAACCCTGAAACCGCCATCATCCGCGATGCCCAGCGACAACTACTTGCCACCTATCGCGCTGACTTTCCCAAGTATACGCGGCGGGCGGATCCCCACCTCATCGGCACCGTGCTGGCCAGCGCGGCGGCACAAATCGGACGCAAGTTTGTCTATCGGCAGGCTTATGATCCCCAGCCAGCGCGCGTCAAACCGATCATCGAACTCCTCTGCCAAGCGCGGCTGTGCACCACCATTGACTATACAGCGGGCAATGGCGTGCCTCTTGCTGCCGAAACCAAGGACAAGTTCCGTAAACTGGCGCTCCTCGATATCGGTCTCCTCCATGCAATGATGGAAACCCCTGAACTGTTAAGTGACCTCAACGACCTCAGTCCCACCATGCGGTCGCGGCTCGCTGAACAAGTGCTAGCACAGCATCTGCGCGCCCGTGGCCCTCGTTCAGGCGATCCCAGCCGCCTCTATTACTGGCAGCGCGAAGGAGGACGCCCCGGCGAGATTGACCATCTCATTCAGCACCGCAACCGCGTCATCCCCATCGAACTGAAATCCGGTGCCGCGGGCGCCATGAAAAGCCTCCACCAATTCATGGCTGACAAGGGCCTGGATACTGCCGTGCGCATAGATCGTAATGCACCATCCACACAATCTCTGACCGTGCGCACCACCCAGGGTGACCAAGCCCAGTATCTCTTGGTGAATCTGCCTCTATACCTCCTCGAAGAGCTCGACCGCGTCTTAGATGCCGTGACCTAGTGAATGCGCTCATTGCGGCATGGACCCCGAAAACGCAATATGAGAAAAGGACGACAGAGCGACACCTGACAATATGAGAATTCCCGCAAATACTGATGGCGAAGGGAAGCAAAAACCTCCATCTCTCGAATATCAAGAATTCCACGTATCGCGTCTACCAAGTGCTCAACCGCTTCTTCAGGAACTGACGAACTTCCTCATTCAACGCGCTCGGATACGGTATGGCATATGGGTGCTGGTTGGTCGTTATGACATAAACCTGCTTTTGGGCGCTCGACCTGCTTGTACGGTTGGGCCGGTGATAAGATACAAACCGGCACAGCAGGTTACCGGCATAGAATCGACGCCGGTCCCAATTCATGGCCGCGAGACGGACCGCAATGGAAAGTGCTACATAGACCGACCGGGATTCTACCTGACATGGATGGAAAAGGTTGTGCGAACAAGCCCGGCAGGAAAGAAATTCCGCGCTTACGGCAAACAATTCCCTGTCCCGATGCGGCAGCCATACTCGAGCATTCCTGCTCCAATCATTGCGCAGTATGTGACTAGCGGCCTTGACGGCAGCGAGAGATCCGTTGCCGAGGAATCCTTTGCCACCCTATGGGACGCGATAAACGGCGCCTATGAGGGATACAAGGCCATGGGAAAACTGCTGACAGCGCTAGGAAGGGGATTCGGCCAATCGAATCTAGCGTACGGACAAGCATCTGATCATGTCGGCAGAATCGTTGGCAAGCTGGATTACTAAAGCGGCTCCACCCCTAGGCTTTATGGAATTTATCCCCCCCTTGGCTTTATGGAATTCATGCC
>REDX01000037.1 GCA_007695355.1 Planctomycetota bacterium | reverse complement strand
TCAGGCCCCGTTCGTGGACACTGAGGCGACTATGCTCAACCTCAGCAGCGGCAAGGCGAACGCCCAAGGTATCCAGGGTGGCTTCAGCCTCAACGATGGCCTCGCGGATAGTGGCAAGCTCTGCCTTGAGCTTAGCGGGGCTCTGGCCATCCTCGGCAGCGTCAACAATAGCGGCATGCTTGGCGGCCTCGTCAGCTTTAAGGGTGGCGATCTGCTCCTCGGTACGCTGGACAGCATCGCGCAATTTTGCAATGCGGCTTTCGCGGTGGGCTAGGTCGCTGTCATCAGCAAAAATTTTCTGCGACAATTCGTGAATTTCGCGGTCGCGGGGGGATAGAGGCATGGTGTCGTTTTCCTTGGCCTTTGGCCTGGTTGTGGTGATGTCGGTATCATTAGCCTTGCAGTCGGTAAATCAACTACGGTGATAAAATATCACGGGGACGCAGGTCAATGATGCCCTGCTCGGTTTCGATGAATAAAGGGCCGACTTCATAGAGACGGTCACACTGGGCACAGCGGCGTTGCTGGGTGCTACCATCGCGGGCTCCGGTCGAGCGGCGTTTGGCTTCCCGACAGCCACATCGTGGACAGGGCCACCAGCGCGGGAATATGCGTCGGATCTCACCCATGGTTGGCCTCCATCGCAGGGGATGCGCTCACAGCCTCGCTAGGGCGGTTTGCTTTCGATTCTAGGGGGGTATCGGTTTCAGCGGGTGAATTGGCAAGCGTAGTAATTTTCCACGTAGCAAAGCCAGCCACGAAGGCCATGGTTGTGCCACAGTCGATGCAGAGACGGCGGCCAGCATCTAGTCGACGAGTATGGTGCCCACCGCAAGCCGGGCATTGGGGTAAATGGTGCTGCTCGTATCGGCTCGATGACGCCGGTTGGAAGTATCGGGCCTTGGGCTCGGGATCGGGGGTGATGATTTGCATGATGGGTTTCCTAGTGGATGGGATGAAGGTGGTATTGATTGCTTATATGGGGTGGTTCCGTGTGCTTATATGCGGTGGTATTGATTGCTTATATGCAGGGCGCGGCCCCTTCGGGCTGGCTACCCTGCTTCGCTGGCACCTGCCGTAGGTGGTTCCGTGTGCTTATTATATTATAGCAGTCGGAACCACTTGGCGTGCCCTCGCCGAATAGCTGGTTCATGATGTCGTAGTAATTCCAGTGAGCGGAAAACTCTTCTCGCTGCATGCCTCGCTTGCGGGCCTTCAAGTATGCAAGCGCCTTGTTCATGCTCATCTGCTGCGACCGTGCCCAGGGCAGGAAAGCCGCGAGCTCCTCGGGGGTGATGCTGCCTTGCTGAAAGTCGGCGCGCAATTCGTGGTAGGTCCAAGCCTCACCAGCAGGAGAGAGCGCACGGTGAAGCCCTCGCGCTGGCTCTAAGCCAATCACAATCATGCGACAGGCTGTCTTGCCTTCGATGGCACGAGAGACAGCCCTGGCTCTGCCAATGAGCTGCAATCGATGGGCTAGGGTTGCTGCGTTGTATTCTGCACTGATGCGCTTGTCAGTGCCACGGGGGGCGCATGAGGCACGGGTGAGCCCGGTAGTGGCCAGGGGTGGCCTGACGAAAACGAAGCTAGCAGGACTCAGGACGGTGCAGGAGTCCGTGCGGCGCGGGAATGAGGTCACTTGGTCGGGGCTGTACTCGATCCCAGGGGCGGCAGGCAAGCCCAGGTGCTGCCGTAGCGCTGCCATGGGGATGCACGACACGAAAGGCGGGCGGTGCGCGCCAGCTACCAGCATGAGCTCGCAATTCTCGAACACATTCACGCCGCGATCATGGGCACCGTACCAGCCCACAACGCTTCCAGGGGGCAGGGTGAAGCCGGGTGCGTCAGGATCGGCCGCTAAGGCCATTTCCTGGCCCTTGGCGAGCTTTTCAGCCGTGGCCTTGTGCGTTATGATGCCGACCGTATCGCCGCCCTTCTCGGCCTTCGCTGCAATCTCGCCGATTACCGCGCACAGTTGCTTGTGGGAATCCTTGCGCTCATCTTTCGCCCAGGTGGGGCCATCGACAACCCATTGCAGATTCAGCCCTTCGCTCTGGTCGGCCTGGATGCTGTCGTGGTGCCATTCCAGGGTGTGACCGCAGGCAGTGAACAACGCTGGCAGGAATTGCTTACCGTGCCGGGTGTGACTAGTGGCATCAGTGAAGGTGAGCGGGAATTGTGCCAGCGTGGCAATCAACGGGCGATTGGGGTATATGGCCTTGATGCTACCTATTGCCGTGCCCTTGCGGTGCCCTCGGCCACCGTGGGCCCATAGCAAGCCACCGTAGGCGATCGCCTCGCAGATGGGACGCAACTGGTTAGCGTGGCCTGTCTCCTCGCCTAGCTGGTCCTTATGGCTTTCGATGTCGGCCAGCAATGCCAGGGCGGCGGCGCGGATGTCTTCGGGCGGATTAATCGCAGCGCACCAGCCGTGCGCCGTGGTCCACTCGTTGAAGCCCATTACAGGGGCATCCTGGGGCTTCTCGCGGCCTATCTGCTGCTCAATGCTGGCATGGAGCCAAGCCACCAGATGCAGCGCATGGCGGGGCACGCTCTCAGCCATGACAAACTGCATATTCTGATGGTTGATGCGCTCCAGTTCGTGGATCTCGCGCACCACTACAAGATCCAGGTCCACCTCTGGGCAAAGAATACCTGCGGCGTCTTCATCCAATACGAAGCGAGTGCCCTTGGGAGCCTTGGCCAGCATACGGCGATGGGCGTCAAGCGCGGCGTGGGTAGTCACCAGGCGCACCAGCCCGGCCTTGAATTGCCCTTTTACGGCATGAAGGCGGGCGCGATATTCGCAGGCTTTGCGGTGGGGGCATTCACGACAGGCAGTGTCAGCAAACGAAGCACCAGCCGCACGCATAGCCAAGGCGTACGAGTCGCCACTGGCCAGGAGTCGGCAATTCTCAGGGCGCACGCCTTCAAGGACCAGGGCACCAGGGATTGCGCCGGCAATGCTTTGAGCCTGGGCAACGGTCGGTACGGCAATGATGAAGCTGGTGGTCTGGTTATCGTTGGCCCACTGGATAAACGCATGGCCTTTGCCTGTGCCAGTGTCGGCGCATATGTCGCTGGCTCCAGCTTCACGGGTGAGCGCTTCAAGCATTGCGGCCTGCGTCAGGCGGCGCGCCTCTTGGGGTGGCAGTAGGGCGGGATTGTCTCGCAGTCGCTCAACGTGGTTCCAAACTACCCCTTGAATGTATCCATTTGGGGTACGCGATTCGTATATGGAT
>REDX01000034.1 GCA_007695355.1 Planctomycetota bacterium | reverse complement strand
GACCTTGCCGAGTGCAACTCGGCGATCCCAGGGACGAGCTTTGAGTCGCCCTGGGGTATTTGCTGGTTTGGCTGTTGGCACCCGATCTATGCAAGCAGAATGGCCCGCTTCTCGGCCCTCTCCCCTGCGCATCTTCACCCTGACACCTACATGAGGCCCATCGATCGCGGTGCTGGCCTAGTTGGGCGTTTGCTGTCTTGCCCGTGGGGCCTCGAGCTTTGGCGAATGTCTCCAGCGACGGCAATGTCTGAAACAGAGAAAGAACTTGAGCGCCGAGAGGAGGCGCAGGTCGATCACTCCTTTACCCACCTGTTGAGTAAGCGTGATATACCTGTTTGGGCAACGTTAAATGCCAACTAATTCGGCGAGTCGAGCCTCAGCGGGGCTGAGGTTAACCGGATGTGTTTTCAGGTTGACTGGCTTGACTTGCCGCCATCATCCGCGCCCACGGCTTTGCCGCCGTCGTTATCGTGGCCCATCGTCTAACGGTAGGACAGCAGATTCTGGCTCTGCGAATCGGGGTTCGAATCCCTGTGGGCCAACCATACCCGCCCCGGTACCGCAGCAGTGGTTCCGGGGCTTTTTCTTGCTTTTAGGTCCTGGCTTTTGCGCTCTTGAGCCCTGATCCGTGATCATCTCGCTAACGCATTGAGCGCCTGGGAAGTATCCCCTCCATGGCCGGTGTTCTCCCCCTGATTTTTGCCCTATTGATTGCCCATGCGGCCCTGGTTGGGGGCTGGATGGTGGCCCTTGATGTCCGGGCGTGGTGGGTGTTGCCCCTGTCTTTGATTGCCTGGGCCATGTTAACCCTGGGTTTAAGCCGCGTCTGCGCTTGTACGGCTCGGCCTCTTTGCTGGTTGCGGCGCTGGGATCACGTCGGCTTGGCGGTGCTGTTGGGGCTGCATGCTTGGTGGTGTTTTGCCCTGGGCTGGGCCCAGGTCAGCGGGATTTCGCTGCTGATTCTTCTACCGGTACTGCTGGGCTTATTGCTGCATTGGCTGGCCCTGGCCCAGGCGGCCCAGCCGCGGCATGCCGAGGTTTCGGTGTGGGCCAGCTTAGGCCTGCGCTTTCGCTTTGTGGTGCTGCCGGTGCTCATCATTATCGGCGCCATCGACCTGCTGCACCTGATATCCCTTATCCCGGGCCTGGATCTGTGGTTGCAATCGGGGCTTGGTTTGGCCCTGCTGATGATCGCCGGGGTATTGTTGCCGATTATGGTGCTGATCGGCATGCCGCCCCTCTTAGTGCGGCTGTGGGGGGCACGGCCCATGGCGCCCAGTCCGGCCTATGCCCAGATGCAGGATCTTGCCCGTCAGTCCCGGGTGCGCGTAGGGGGGATTCTCCTCTGGCCCAGTCGCGGCGTGCCCTTTTATAATGCGGCGGTACTTGGCCTAGTGCCGCGCTGGCGCTATATCCTGATCTCTGAGGACCTCTTGCGCGATTGTCCGCCAGAACAGGTACAGGCCGTGTTAGGCCATGAATTGGGGCATGCTCGGCATGGGCATCTGTGGTGGTATTTATTATTCTTGCTGACCAGCGGCTTATGGGCGCAGGTGCTCAGCGATGCTTTGACGCCGATGTTTGCCCTCGCCTTTGGCTGGCCTGTGGCCCTGGTGCAGGCGGTTTTGTGGGTCTTGGTGATGGTGGTCCTGCTGCGCTTGGGCTTTGGCGTTTTAAGCCGTGCCTGCGAGCGCCAGGCGGATCTCTTTGGCGCCCGTATCAGCGGCGATCCGCAGTATATGGCGGCGGCCCTGAATAATGTCGCCTATTTAAGCGGCAGCGATCCGGCAGAGCCCAATTGGCGGCATCATTCCATCGCCGAGCGCGTCGCCTATCTTGAACGGTTGCGCCAGTCCTCCCGGATCGAATCATTGCATCATCGGTACCTTATGAACTTGCGCGCCCTCATCCTCATCCTCCTCGCCATTGGTCTGGTGCTCACCTTCATGGCCCCGCCCCGCCATGCCGATTTGGCCCAGCTGCGCGAGCAGGACACGGTGCTGAATCAGGCCCTGATCTTGGCCGCCGATGAGGCCAATGATCGCCCCCTGGCGCGCTGGCTCTTGCGCCAGGAACCCCGCCGGCGACAGGCCCTGGCGGCGGCCCTCTTGCAGCGTCTTGGCGATGAACAGATCCTCGCCGATGATCGTTTGCTCTACGCCCATCGCCATTGGCTACTCCCCTTCACCGAAGTCAGCACCGGCGATGATCGTCTGGACTTATATCTCGATAATGCCCTGGCCTATGCCATTGCCGCCGGCACCCGCAGTCACAACGAAGACGAACTGGCCCTGCTGCGGCAGTTGCTAGAACCCCTCCAAGCCGGTGCCGAGCGCTTGGAATCCGCCGCCATCTGGGACACCGTGGGCAGCATGCACATGGTCTTGGACGAGCGCTCTGAAGCGATTAGCGCCTTCCAGCGGGCCCAGCAATTGCTCGCCGAGCGAGACGACCAGCCCGCCCTCGCCCTCCGCCGCATCCTTGCCGCCCGCATCCGTGCGGCGATGGTCGAAGGTCAGCCCTTGCCGGTGGTCTGGGGCCTGGATGGCGACCTGACCATCGAAGGCCTGCCCGTGGTTCCCGCCGAGGATGGCCCCGAGGTGGACACCAGCGCCGGCGATAGGCCGCACAATGACGCGGCCCATGGCGATGATGCCAGCCCCGCCACCCAGCCCGAATTCGAAGACCTCGAACGCTAAGCGCGCGGCAACGGTCGTTGGCCAGCCTGTTTACTGGCCCAGTAATTGAACCACGCGATTGGGGATCTGATTGGCCTGGGCCAGCATGGCCGTAGCCGCCTGCAGCATGGTTTGCTGCCGGGTAAATTCCGCCGATTCCAAAGCAAAATCTGTGTCGCGAATTCTGCTCTCTGAGTTGCGCAAGTTCTCGCTGCTAATGCGCAGTGATGTGGCCGTGCTCTCTAACGAGCTAGCCTGCAGGGCACCGAGACGGCCTCGTGATTCCCCTAACTGCCGAATTGCATTATCGATGACTTCAATTGCGGCATTGGCCAGGATGGCAGGGTCCAGCGGAGTGTTATTAAGGAAGTTATTGATCAGGGGATCAGTAGTGTCGGTGTCAAACAGGCCAACATTACTGCCGCCGCTCATATCACCGCTACTCAGTATTTGGATAGAATTTTCTCCGAACACAGTGCTTTGCACGCAAAAGACGCCAGACTAAGGAACATACTCTGCGCCGACTCCAGTCAAAACACGAATCCCATTAACCAGATCGCGAATTAGACCAA
>REDX01000035.1 GCA_007695355.1 Planctomycetota bacterium | reverse complement strand
AATGTAGGCTTCGGCCAGGTTAGGGCTGAGGTCAATGGCTTGGTCGAAATCTTCGATCATTACCGCCTTATTTGTTGCCTTTGCCATCATTGCTCCAAGCGCGATGGGGGAACTCTTTGCCGCGGTGCAGGGCTGGATTACCCACCATGTAGGCTGGTTCTATGTGCTTGCGGTGGCGGGGTTTCTTACCTTTACCGTGATCATTGCCTTCTCGGGCATGGGCGCGATTAAACTGGGCCCGGATCACAGTAGTCCTGATTACACCTACAAGTCGTGGTTTGCCATGCTGTTCTCCGCTGGCATGGGCATTGGCTTGATGTTCTTTGGGGTCGCCGAACCAGTAATGCATTATATGAGCCCACCCACCGGTGAGGCTGAAACGGTGGATGCTGCGCGCACCGCCATGCGGGTAACCATGTTTCACTGGGGCATGCATGCCTGGGCGATTTATGCGGTGGTGGCCCTATCGCTAGCCTATTTTGCCTTCCGCCACAATTTGCCACTTACCATCCGCTCGGCGTTTTATCCCCTGATTGGGGATCGCATCTATGGGCCCATTGGCCATGCCATCGACACCTTTGCGGTATTGGGAACGATCTTTGGGGTGGCCACCAGCCTGGGCATTGGCGTAACCCAGGTCAATGCGGGCCTGACCTTCCTCTTTGGGGTACCCGAAAGTGCGTGGGTGCAGATTCCCCTGATCGCTGGGATTACTGCCCTGGCTGCACTCTCCGTGGGCCTGGGTTTGGATACGGGAATTAAGCGCATATCCGAATTAAACCTCATCCTCGCCATCGCCTTACTCGGCTTTGTGCTTATTTTCGGACCCACCGTATTCCTGCTGCAAACCCTGGTGCAAAATACCGGTGAATATGTTTCCAACCTCTTCCGTATGACCTTTAATCTCTATGCCCGCGAGCCTACCGATTGGATTGGTGGTTGGACCATCTTCTACTGGGGGTGGTGGATCGCCTGGTCGCCCTTCGTTGGCATGTTTATCGCCCGCGTTTCCCGCGGGCGCACCATTCGTGAATTCATTATTGGGGTACTTTTGGTGCCCGTTGGCTTCACCTTTATGTGGATGACCTTCTTCGGCGATACCGCCCTGCACATGATCATTCAAGGCGGCGTCGCCGGCCTTGGCGAGGCGGTGTCAGCCAATAGCTCGGTGGCCATTTTTGAGTTTTTTAACCACCTCCCTTTTAGCACCCTCACCTCTATCTTAGCCACCATCTTGGTAATTACCTTCTTTGTCACCTCATCAGACTCCGGCTCGCTGGTGGTCGACATGCTCACCAGTGGTGGCGATACCAATCAGCCTTCCCCCCTCTGGCAGCGACTTTTCTGGGCTGTCCTCGAAGGTGCCGTCGCCGCTGCCCTCCTCCTCGCCGGTGGTTTGGTTGCTCTGCAAACGGCAACCATCGCCAGCGCCCTGCCCTTTGCGGTGATCATGTGTTTTATGTGCTGGGGCCTGTGGAAGGCCCTGCGCCTAGAAACCACCAAGCGCAGCTCACTGGCCAATGCCCGAGTTATGCCGAAAACCCCGACCAAGCCCATCCCCTGGCGCGACCGTCTGCGCACCGTGGTGCGCCAGCCCGAACTGCAAGAAGTCCTCGCCTTTATGCAAGATGTGGTGAGCACCTCTTTCGAAGAAGTCGCTGCCGCGTGGCGGGAGGAAGGCCTTGATGCCCGAGTAGCCAGAGAAACCAGCGATGATCCCCAAGGACGCAATCGGGTGTGGGTGGAAGTTCGCCATGGCGACGACATCGACTTCTTCTATTCGGTACGCGCCATGCCCTATGAGCCACCCAGCTTTCTCACCGAGGAGCATACCAACCCTGACCGCGCCAATTTCTACCGCGCGGAAATTTTCCTCAAAGAGGGCGGCCAGGGCTATGATATTATGGGCTGGGGTAAGGAGGCGATTATCTCGGACCTGCTAGATCATTATGAGAAACACCTGCATTTCCTCAACTCCCTGCGCTAAGATCCTTGGTTCGCCTCAAGGTTTTTGCCCAAGCGCCAGCGCAGGTAGCTGTCGATGAAGGGCTGTAGGTCGCCATTGAGAACCGCGTCGACCTGGCTGGTTTCGTAGCCAGTGCGCAGGTCCTTCACCATTTGGTAGGGGTGCAGCACATAAGAGCGGATTTGATGACCCCAGCCCACGGTGCCGCGCTCGCCCTGCAGGGCCTGGAGTTCATCCAGGCGCTCGGCGTCTTGGACCTGCTGCAGTTTGGCGGCCATCATTTTCCAGGCCTTGTCTTTATTCTGCACCTGCGAGCGCTCGGTTTGGCAGGAGGTGACAATGCCTGACGGCAGGTGGGTAATGCGCACCGCGGAGTCGGTTTTATTAATGTGCTGACCACCGGCGCCAGAGGCGCGGTAGGTATCGATGCGGAATTCTTTTTCGTCGAGGCTGTCCACCGAGACCATGGCCGCATCGGGGATTTCGGGGGTCACCTCGACGGCGGCAAAGCTGGTTTCACGGGTGCCGCCGGAATTAAAGGGGCTAATTCGCACCAGGCGGTGGGTGCCCATTTCCGCCTTAAAAGAGCCGTAGGCCATCTCTCCCTTGATCATGGCGGTGGCTGACTGCAGGCCGGCGTCCTTGCCTTCCTCGGCCTCGATCACCTCAACGCTAAAGCCCGCTTTCTGGGCATAATTGAGATACATGCGGAAGAGCATTTCGGCCCAGTCGCGGGCATCGGTACCGCCGGCCCCCGGCTGCACCGAGAGATAGACGTCATTGGCGTCGTATTCGCCAGAGAGGGCGAGAGAGAGCTCCAGTTGCTCGTAGCGCTGTTCAAAGCCTTCGAGTTCGCTCACGATTTCCTCAATCGTGGCCTCGTCCCCCTCCGCCATGCCCAGCAACTCTTCGCAGGCCTGCACCCCGGCATGAATCTCATGGAAGGGGTCGACGACATTCTTGAGCAACTTGAGCTCGCCAATGACCTTCTGCGCGCTGACCTGATCATCCCAAAAGCCTGGAGCCGACATACGGCCCTCAAGTTCACCAATGCGCAGGGCCTTGGCCTCGGTTCCAGCCATGCGCTGAAACTCACTGATCTGGTGCTTAATGGTTTTAATGCGCTCGGTGGGGGTGCTCACGGTCGGCTCCAAATCTGCTGCCGGGGTAACCAGCGGCGGCGCATGGTGCCGGCAGCGTGTCGGTACTCAAGGGGCAGACGCATCCAGGCCGCAGGGCGGCGCAAAGCTCGGTTAATTCATGGCTAACCCCATGGCCTTGTGG
>REDX01000049.1 GCA_007695355.1 Planctomycetota bacterium | reverse complement strand
ATATTGGTTTTAATAAATTCGGTGGGGTTGTACTCCGCGGCTGGCACCTGCTTGAGGGCTGCGGCATGCACCACGTAATCGACGCCCTTAAAGGCGCGCAGCAGGCGATCCTTGTCGCGTACATCGCCAAGGAAGTAGCGGATGTTCTCATGGTCAAAAATGGGATCGGACTGGCGCATTTCCCACTGTTTGAGTTCATCACGGGAAAAAACGATGACCTTGGCCGGATTGTGCTCGGTCAGGGCCTTGCGGATAAAGCACTTGCCGAAGGAGCCGGTGCCGCCGGTGACCAGGATTGTCTTATCTTGCAACGGGTAGCTGCCACTCATGACGCAATTCTCCACGTGCCGCCCCGAAAGTGGGCCGGGTACCTTGCTTAACGCTCCTGGCGTGCCAGTTCAGTAAGGGCGCTGATCACCCGCTGCTGGTCCGCATCGCTGAGATCCGGATAGCAGGGGAGGGACAGCACGGTTTGGTAAAAGGCGTCTGCGCCAGCCAAGGCAGCGGCGCGGGGGCAGGCGGCGCAGATGGGCTGTTGATGCAACGGAATATAGTGGACCTGGGGGGCTATGCCCTGGGCCTGCAGGGCGGCCACCGCCGCGGCGCGGCTGCGGCCCAGGGCCGACCAATCGCCGCTGATCGCGCAGAGGTGCCAAAAGGGCTGCTGGCCGGGGGCGGCGGCGGGGGCATGCAGGCCGGGGAGGCTGGCCAGGGCGGTGGCATAGCGCTCATGAATGGCCTGGCGGGCTGCCTTAAAGGCGTGTAGGCGCTGGCACTGGCTAAAGCCCAGGGCGGCGTGGAGGTCTGAGAGGCGATCATTTTGGCTGGGGGCGTGGAATTCGTGGTACCAGGGGCTGTTGCCATCCGCTGCCGCCAGAGCCCCCTGCCATTGGCCAGGATCGCGGATAATGCCGTGGTGGCGCAGGGAGCGCAGGCGGGCGGCGGCCTGGGCATCGTTGGTGACAATGGCCCCGCCCTCGGCGGTGGTAATGTTTTTTACCGGGTGAAAGCTAAAGGTAGCGGCCAATGAGCCGTGGCGGCCATCGCCACAGCGGCCGCCGTCATCCCAGGTGCTACCAAAGGCGTGACTGGCGTCTTCGATCAATGCAATGCCGCGCTGCTGGCAGATTGCCGAGAGGCCGGCAAGGTCGCAGAGGCGGCCGGCCACATGCACCGCCACCAGGTGACTGAGAGGCTGAGTGCAGGCCGCCAGCTGTTCAGGGCCGAGATTGCCGGTGAGCGGATCCACGTCCAAGAGCACCACCTGAGCACCCAAGAGCAGGGCCTGGGAGGCGGTGGCGACAAAGGTCATGGCCGGCACCCCAACCACACTGCCTGGGCCAATGCCCGCCACCTGATAGGCTAGGCGCAGGGCGCAGGTACCATTGGCCACCGCCACCGCGTGGGCAGCGCCGCTGACCTGACAGATGGCGGCCTCAAAGGCCTCCACCGCCGGACCACAGGTGAGGAGTTGGCCGCGGAGGACGCTGACCACGGCGGCGATATCGGATTCGTCGATGGATTGGCGGCCGTAGCTGAGCATGGGGAGATCGGGCATGGATTTAGCCTAGCAGATGCATCGGCGAGCGCCACGGGGGCTTGGCACAGCGCGTGCGTGGTTGGTGGCTGGGGAGGGGTCTGTCATGAGCCTACGCCTGAACTTTAATGCTTCGGCCATTCGCGCCCAGTTGAATCTGCAGACAGCTGATCGCCTGTTGGGGCGCAGCACCGAGCGCCTGAGCTCTGGCCTGCGCCTGAATCGCTCGGCGGATGACCCATCGGGGCTGACCATCGCCAATGCCCTGCGCTATCAGGTGCGGGGCTTGGCCACCGCCACCGACAATGTGGAAAATGGGATTAACCTTATCTCCACGGCCGAGGGCGCCCTGGATGAGGTGAACTCGCTCCTCAACCGTATGCGTGGACTAGCGGTGAACGCTGCCAACGATGCAATCAATGATCCCGCGCGTCTCCAGGCCATTCAGCAAGAGATCAACGAAATCCTCTCGTCCATCAACCGCATTGCAGACAATACCCAATTCGGCAGCGTCAAACTCATCAATGGAGGCATGGCGGCAAATACCTTCGATAGAGTCACCATGGATAGTCGCAATTTACGCTCATATGACTACTACGAGTCGCTCAGCCAAGATTATCGCGTCTTACAAGATGGCATTATTCAAGGCTCTAAAATCACCGTCGATCCGCCTAGTGGGGATCTCACCCGATCGCAGTTGCAGGTAACCCTTTCCGGGGCACCTCTCACTGAAACAACAACCATCAATAATCTAGCTCAAAACGGCGTCCCCCTTTCAGCTGCCGTGGGAGAGAGCATTACCATTACCGGGCCACGTGGAGATCTCACCATAAACATCAACGCTGATACGACTATCGGCAATGTCCTTGATCGCATTAATGGCACAAGCGAGCGCACCGGCTTGCGGGCCGACTTTGACGCCCAAAGCGGCCAATTTAGAATTGAGAGTTTAGCTTTTGGATCGACGGAAATTACGGTAACGAGTAGCGCCGATATGAGCCTCGGATTCAATAGGGGCCTCTTTGACGCCGATGTAACCAATCCTGATAATAACTCCTATTTCTCTGCCGCCGCTAACCAAACAGTCGAGATTGGCTACCAAAACCGCCTCGGACAACAGTCTATCACCTTGATCCAAGACCCCACAATCGCTGGTGGCCGTGGCTTTCGTGACCCCGATTCCGCATTTACCTTAATCCTCAAAGACCGTAGCGATGGCAGCTTGGGCTCTACCAACACGGTGGCCGATATCCGTTACACCGCAACTCGTAGCAATCCCGATCGTGTTATGCTTGGCCCACAACAAGGCATGCATGCTCTATTAGATATCCCCGACATGCACAGCTTGGTTCTTGGCCAGAATAACGGCACCAATATTTTCCGAAATCTTGGCGAAATATCTGTCGCGCCGCCAACGGGACGCTTTGAACGCAGTCGTGTCGAAGTCACCTTCGACGGCAACCCTCCGGCAAATACACTTATAGACGGTATTATCCAGAACGGCAATACGCTTAATTCAGCAGTGGGAGAAAGTCTGGAAATCGTTGGCCCACTTGGATCCCTCACCGTGAACATAGGGCCCTCGACCACAATTGCTCAAATTCGCGATCTCGTTAATGGGAATCGTGATTTCATGGCCCTTGGGACACTCGGCCCTGCCGTCCCCGGCCATCGGGGCGCGAAGCTGGCGCCGACCACCTCGATCCCTTCCCCCGGGAGCCGCGCCGTGAGGATCCTGTCCGTCATCGTGGGC
>REDX01000158.1 GCA_007695355.1 Planctomycetota bacterium | reverse complement strand
GTGCCGCACCATTCGTGACTGCTCATGAGATAGCGCTGGGGCAGGCCGTGACGGCTATCAAGGAGGGCGGTCATGGACTGGCTATAGGGATAGGTGCCGGTTTGAAAACTGCGCTGCAGGTGCGCCTTGATGACCGGAGTGCCGCTTTCATCCACGCTTTTCACAGCGCGCTGGGGATCCATGTATTCGCGCACGGCGATGAGGGCGCCAGTGCCCTCCCAGGTCTGCCCATAACGCTGCTGCTGCAGGGTGTATTCCGCCACCTCAGCCATGCCGTCGTCCCACCACCCGTGATTCCAAAAGGGGGATGTCAGGCGCAGGCCCGATTGCGCATCCAGATCAGCGGCGGTGACGGTGGCGGGTGGGGGCGCAATAATTTCCTGGGCGCAGAGGGGCCCCAGGCCAAAGACCAGGAGGACACAGGCCTGAAGCAGCCATGGCGATAGGGCAAGATGGGGCATGGGGACCTCGCAGAATTCAGGTTTTGCAGTGCAGCATGTGCACGCCTATTTGTAACTACGCACCAAGGGTGCTCGCATGAGGGCCGCTTCGTTCCCGCTACCGCAGCAGGCCCTGAACGAGCACTCAATCAGCCCTGCAGCTCCGTCTGCGCAGGCGCATGATTGGCCATGGCTTGGCAGAGGTGGCGCCGGTCGGGCTGGCGTTGGTGCAGCTGATCGCCGCTAATGAGCTGGGCATTGGCCAGCAGCTCATCGTGCAGCAGCAGGCGCTGCCAGAGGCTTAAGGCGCGGATGTCGCGGCGTTGGGCTTGTTGCAGGCCAGCAAAACGCCAGGGGTTAGGTTCGTTCATGATAGCTCTTCCAGGGCCGCAAGGTCCTCATAATCCCGAGCTCGGCCGGCGGCGCGCTTCATGGTTATGAGTCGCTGGCGATCCACAAAGCGCACTGGGGTAGGGCCGGGGAGTTCCTGGACCAGAGCTTCGGCATAGGCGGCGGCAAAGGAGAAGGGGTGCCGCAGAAAGATATCAATTTCATCGGGCAATCCGCCATCCCCTTGCCGGCGCACGCTAAATACTTCAGCCTCCATGTGCTCGACCCAGTGACGACGCTTGTCCGCATCGGCAAAGTCTGCCAGGGGAACCGGGGCGCGAGGGACGAAGTGCATATCGCTTAGCACGCTGAGCAGGCGTTGTGGCTGATCAGCGGCAAAATCAATGACCACATCCAAGTCATGGGTGCTACGCAAATGGCCATGGGCAATGACCGCGTAACCACCCACAACAATATACCGCAGCCCAACCGCATTCCAGGCGGCAAATAGTTGCAAGAGGGTGTGCGTGCGCATGGCGAAGCTTAGGCCGCCTACCGTATGGGGACAAGGGACTGCCGCGGCCTGCTCGAAGGGCAGGGTTGTTGACATACGCGCAAGGAAGCGGTTTTCATCCGTGCAAGTAGCGGGTGAGGAAGCCGGGCCTGCGACAGCTGCGGAAAGGTAGGTCCCCCTGGGTGCTTCCAGGGCTGTGCGTCGTGGCGCTACCGGGCTTTGCTGTACTCATGGTGGTGTTTGGATAGGCTGGGATGCGGTGAGGCGATAGTAATTGAGTTTCCAGCTATAGGGCAGGGGGTGGAGTTGCTGCCCTTTGCGCAAGTGCTGGCGTAGGGCTTCATCTTCCACATAGGTGCTGAGGAAATTTCCCACCCCGCCGTGCTGGCGAAAGTCATCGCCAAACCACAACGCCACCGCATTGACGCGGAGTTGACCATCGCTGTCCATGCGCAGTTGACGGGGGTCATTGGCAAAGCGATGGCTTACGGTGGCGAGTTGGGCTTCCAGGGTATCGCCAGTAAAGGCATGCTCGTAGAGGGGCGGGCAGCCCATGCTGGCGCAATTGACGGCGAAATGGATGCGCGGTTCATCGAAGCTGCGAATGCGCTGATGTTCCAAGGCATCCAAGGTCACCTGCTCGCCAGCCAGGGTAAAGCTGTGGGCGTACCACACCCGAGTGAGGCCACGAAAAGCGTATTGAATGCTCCAGTTTGCCCAGCGATCTGGGTTGTTGGGCAGCTGCTCATCCACCAGGGCCAGGGTAAAGGCATTATAGGCGTTGAGCAGCAGGGCGAGGTGCTGGTCGCGCTCGGCAGGCAAGTCGCTATCGGCTAATTGCCGCAAGTAGGTATGCAGGATGTCCCGACGCGCGCGCAGGGCGGCGTAGTCGACCATGCCCTCGCTAACAATATCTTGTAAGAGTTGGTCAAAAATCTGGTGCTCATGGTCCAGATCCGGGGCCTGGGTAATCGCGATGGGCAGGGGGCGTGGCGGGAGCTGCATGAGGACGGCGATCAGCAGTCCCAGCCCTGCGAGCGCGCTGAGCAGCCACAGCCAGCGCTTCATGCCCTTCAGACCACCGCGCCCGTGCACGAACTGCCGCAGCCGGCGGTGCAGGCCAGGCAGTGGCGGTCCATGGCGATGCTATCCCCGGCCAGGTCCTCGGGGCTCACTTCCCAGAGATAGCGCGGCCATTCCTTGCCGCCGGCATCCAGCTCAATGGCGAGATTGAAATCGCAGTCATAAATACGGCCATCGTGATCCACCGAGAGGGTGCTGCGGCACATTAGGGATTGCAGGGTGGCGGGATTGTAGTTGTCGAAGAGGAGCTGTTCGTAGCTCTCCAGCTTGCCGGTGGCCTCTAAGAAGCGGCGGAAGCGCTTGATCGGCACATTGGCCAGGCACCACAGGCCATCGAAGACTATGCCCCAGTCGGTGGCCAGGCGCTCGCGGTAGGCGGCTTCTAATGCCGCCACCGCGGGGGGTAAACTGGCACCGCCGGGATTATAGATGAGGTGCAGGGGGAGTTCTGGGCGCCGGCCATAGCCAGCGGCATTGAGGGCGCGCAGGCCGGCCACCGAGCGATCATAGGTGCCCTTGCCGCGCTGCTTATCCACATTGTCCACCAAATAGCAGGGCATGCTGGCCACCACATGGACCTGATATTCGGCCAGGAAGTCCACCAGGTCCTCTTGCCCCGCTTCGTCGATCACCGCCAGATTGCAGCGATCCATGACCTCCAGATTCCGTTCCCGGGCAAAGCGTACGATCTCGCGAAAGCCGGGGTTCAGCTCCGGCGCGCCTCCGGTGATATCCACCACTGGCGGCCGATGCTGATCAATCCACGCCAAAACCTTGTCTAGGGTCTCGGCACTCATGTGCTCGTGACGCTTGGGACTGGACTCCACATGGCAGTGGGTGCAGGCGAGATTACAAAAACGACCGATATTCAGCTGCAGGGTGCGCAGGGCATCGCGGCTGACGGCGGTGGTCCAGGGAAGGGCGGCGGCGGTAGTTGGCATAGACCTGTCTACTCCGTTTCTGGCCCAGCGTTAGGGGCTCCGATGGCCCATGCTGACCCATTCGACCGCCATCCCTAAGGAGTTCCATGGCTGAATTCCCCGCGCCATGGATCGGGCATGAGCCCGAAATGGGGGGGGCGGTGTCCCAATGGCATTAAGCGTTTATCATGTGTGCCGCCTAGTGTCTCCGCATGGAAGAGTAAAGGCCACGGATGAACACGGATGAACACGGATGGGAGGGGCCTTTATCCGTGTTCATCCGTGTTTATCCGTGGCTCAAGAATTCTTCTCATCCGTGGCCTTGGAAGACCCCGTGCGCGTCATAACGCGGGATTCTTACCAAACTGAACGCCATCTAGCGGTCTCTTCGCAAGGGGGCCTTAGCTTCAGTGGCATTGTCTGTTGGGACCGCAAACGCTTATGGCAATTGGGTCTGCGCTCAGCCCGCCGGCCCTTCAGTCGCCCCTGCCGGTTTTGCCCATGCGATCGTCCATGCCTTCGCGCTTGAGGACGGGGCTGGCGACGAGTTTGTCGAGGCCGGTAATGCGTTCTTGGCCGTCGACGGTGCCGAAGGCGAGGACCCCGGTGGGGCAGGCTTGCACACAGGCGGAGCAGCGCACGCATTGGGGATCGGACATGTGTTCGCCCTTATTGGCGAAGTTCATAATATCGATGCCCTGGTGACAGACGGTGGTGCAGGCATTGCAGCTAATGCACTTTTTCTGGTTCACGGTAATGCGGAAGCGAGAGAAGCGGGTGTAGATGTGCATGAGCGCGGCCAGGGGGCAGGCGAAGCGGCACCATACGCGGCCGGAATAGGCGAAGTAGAGGCCCACTGCTAAGGCCCCGGCGAGGAAGAAATCCACCAGGTATTTCCACAGATTATCGAAGCCTGATAGGATGCCGTCACCAAAGCCGGTGGTCCAGCGCAGGATGTAGAGGCCAAGCATGAGGATGGAGAGGGCCAGTAGGGCCTGGCCCACCATATTGAGTTTATTCCACAGGGGGCCGTGGGGCATTTTTTCCCGGTGGCGGTCGCCCATGGTCTCAGCCAGGGCACCGCAGGAGCAGATCCAGCCGCAGTAGGCGCCCTTGCCCCAGCGCCAAATGAGCAGGGGGATAATAATGCCGGTTTGCACAAAGCCGATAATCAGCCACCACATCAGCGGTTCGGCGGTAAAAATATTCCATACCAGTAAGGGCCAGGCGAGGATAAAGCCGTAGGCCCGCCACCAGCTTTCACCGGGGAAGAGATTGGTGGTAATGATCTCAGGTAGATTGCCATTGGCGTGCAGCCAGGGCAAAAGCACTTCGGGAAAGATAAACAGGGGCAGCACCTGAATCAGGGCGAGGAGGCTGGTTTGCGCCGTTATATAGGCGGTGCGGCGGCGCAGGATGCGATCCAGGCCAAAGGCCACCACCGCCCCGGAATAGATGAGGGTAACCCAGAATCCAGGACCGGCGCTGGCGCTGATAATGGTGGTGCCGATGAGGCTTTGCGGGTCAGCGCTGGCAACCAAACCGCCCAGCCAATTGGCGGGATTGAGACTGGTGTAATTGAGTTTTTCAAAACCGATAAGCCAGCCCTTCATCCCGTAGAGCAGGGTGACCACCGCGAAGAAGATGGCGATAAAGCCCCAATAAGCTTTGGAATATTCGCGCTGCACCCGTACCCCAGAGCGGCGGAAAAAATCCAGGGGCGCTTCGCGGCCAATGAGGGTGAGGACGGCGTCGTTCTCCAGCTTTTCCTGCCCTTGGCCTTTCACCTTGAGACTGACGCTGGCTTCCTCGATGCGCTCCACCTCGCTGCCCAGCAATAAACGCAGGTGGCGGGCTTCGGCCAGGCGATGCACCGCCTGCACATTATCGGGTTTGGCGCGGCTGAGTTCGCCGCGGCGGTAGGAGAGGGTGACCAGGGCTTCGCTATGGCCGGCCTTGGCATTGGCCTCGGCAATGGCCACCGCTGCCTCACAGGCACTATCGCCGCCGCCCACCACCAGGGTGTGCTTGCCGACATAGGTGGCGGGGTCGTGCAGACGATTGCTGACCTTATCCAAATCCTCGCCGGAGACTTCCAAACGGCGGTAATTGCCGGAGCGGCCAATGGCAACAATGACGGCGCGGGCGGCCAGGGGCTCGCCCGCTTTCAGATGCACCTGGAGGTGGTCGCCGTGGCGTTGGACATGGCTGGCCTTGGCCTTGGTGGCGGTAATGCCGCGATCCTTGGCCTGCTGGCGCAGTTCTTCCAGCAGATCCTCTTTGACCTCGCCCTGCACGCTGAGTTCGCTCTCCGGTCGCATCTCCTTGGGGTAGGTGTAGATGGGCTTGCCCTTGGGAAAATTGGCGATGGTGCTAAACAGATCTGCGCTCTCGAGAATCACATAATCCAAACCCAGTTTGGCCGCTTCGGCGGCGGCGGCGACGCCGGAAACCCCACCGCCAATAATCACCAGGTCGTGGCCGCCGGCGGGTTTTGGCTCGGGGCTGCCGTGGATCTGGCGCACCGCCTTGGCCCCGGTATCGAGGGAGAATTTGAGCAGGGGAATGCCGGTGAGATCCCCCACCACCCACAGGCCGGGCACATTGGTGCTGCCGTCCTCATTGGCCTGGGGTAGTTTATCGGGTTGCCCCGCCGGCCATTTGCCGTGCAGCCAGTGATAATAGTTTTTGATGGCGGTGATCATGGGGATTTCCCTGGGAGCGCCGAGCTTCGGTTCGGCATTTAAGGTCGGGGCGGGAAGATAACGACAGATTCGCGTGCTTGTGGTCGAGCGTGCTATGGATGGCGTTTGGTTGCTCGGAGGGTTCTAGGCCGAGCTGGGGCTCGGCGTTCCCAGGGTGAAACCCAGGGATTGCGCGTGGTGTAAATCCTCAGCGGTGTCGAGGTCCATCAGCAGTGGGCCGAGGGCTGGGTGGCAACCGGCGCTGGCGAGTGTTGATTGCGTGGCCTGTAATAATTGCGAGCTGCTCCAGGGTAAATCTTCAGCGCAGCAGGTGGCGAGATAGCGGGGCGAGCGCAGGCCCAGGGCCCAGTAGCCGCCGTCTCGGGCGGGGCCGATGGCCACTTCGTGATGGTTGAGCAGTTCGGCCATGGCCGCCAGGTGTTGGGCCTGAATAAGGGGGGTATCGGTGCCAATAATCAGGGCTGGGCCCTGGCTGAGGGCGCTGCCCAAGGTAGCCTGCATGCGCTGGGCCAAACTGCCGCCGGCCTGATCTTGGCAGGGCAGATCGTCTAGGCCGCTGTCCTGTAGGGCCTCCACGGGGCCGTCGAGAAACAGGGTCATGGGCCCCGGCCAGCCTGGAAGGGCGCGGGCCAGCTGGCGCAAGAGGGCCTGGTACACCGCCAGGGTGGCGGCATCGCCCAGGCTGGCGGCCAGGCGGCGCTTGCCCACCCCAAGCTCTGGCGAGCGGGCGAGGATGCAGAGGCGGGGCCTCATGATGGGGTCTCGCTGGCCAGCAGGGCTTCGGGTGCTGCTGGTCGGCGCAGGCGCTCGCTGATCCAGGCGGCGCAGAGCATGCTGCCGACGCTCAACAGGCCATTGGCGTAAATCAGCAGCACCGGCGCAATCCACGAGCGATCGGAAAAGGTGGCGATGAGAATACCCGCTGCCGCCCAGCAGCCGGCCAGCAATTCCCATAGGCCTAATCGTGCACCAATGCGATAGACGCTGCGCGCGCTCTTGCCCTTGGGGGTGCGCTGAAAGGGGCTGACCTTGCCGCGCAGGGCCTCGAAACAGGCCCGGGCATTGTTAATGGCAATGCCGGTGCCAAGGGCAGCAATGCGCGGAATATCCAAGAGCAGGGTCCAGTTGCCTCGGCTTAAGGCGAATTGGCCGACGATATAGGTGAGAATGGGCGCACCGGCGCCGATCAGAAAAATCGCCGCCCCGGCCCACCACATCCACACTGGCAAGGCGGGGGTGAGCCATACCGCCGGCGGTGCTGAAAACATGGCGATGAGCATGAGCGGATGGACCAAATAATGGCAGAGGTGCATGGTTGAGGCGAGTTTGCGATCAAAGCCCCAGTCAGAGCGCCAAATGCGGCCCAGCAGCTTGCGCGCGGTTTGGATCGAGCCCTTGGCCCAGCGGAATTGCTGCTGCATAAAGGCGGGCAGGGTGTGCGGCAGTTCGCCGGGCACCGCCAGGCCAACGCGGTAGGTGCAGCGCCAGCCGGCCAATTGCACGCGGTAGGAGAGATCCATGTCCTCGGTGAGGGTGTCGTGTTCCCAGCCGCCGCCGTCGATAATCGCCTGGCGACGCCACAGCCCGCAGGTGCCATTGAAATTCATCGCCAGGCCAGACCAGGCGCGCGCACTTTGCTCAATGGCAAAGTGGGCATCGATGCCCACCGCCTGGGCGCAGGTAATGCGATTTTGTCGGCGGTTGAGGTGCTCCCAACGGCCCTGGACCAAGGCCAGGCCAGCATCGGTTAAGAGCGGCTTAATAGCGCGGCGTAAAAAATCTGCTTCGGGGAGAAAATCCGCATCGAAAATAGCGATAAATGGAGCCGCATTGGCTTCCATGCCCGCGGCCAGGGCTCCGGCCTTAAACCCCACCCGGTCAGCGCGGTGCAGCCACTGGGCATCCACACCTTCAGCCTGCAGACGGGCAATGGCGGCGCGGCCTACTTCAATGCTGTCGTCGGTGCTATCATCGAGAAGCTGAATGCTCAAGCGATCCCGCGGCCAATCCAGGGCGGCCACCGCCTGTAAAACACCCTCCACCATATCCCGCTCATTGAATACCGGAATTTGCACCAGCACCTGGGGCAGTTCATGGTCCGGCGGCAGGGGGGCTGTCAATTCGGCGGCCTCGATGGCATAGGCGGCGCGGCGGTGGCGGGTCCAGCGCAGCAGCATCCATAAGAGATGCAGGCCCTGACTGGCGAGCAGAGTCATGGCGACGGCGTAGATGAGTGCAAAGCCAATGCCGATGAGTGCGGCGGTAGAAAGGGCGCTGTCCATTAGGCCATAAGCTCCGTCGCTAGGCGCTGGCGCAGGTACTGCGGACTCAGCGCCAGATGCCGCGAGCGGCGGCGCATGGTCGAGGGCCGTCGTTGTTGGGCGCCGGCAAGGTCAGCCCGGGCATAGCGTACCACCGTGGAAAGAATGGCCCAGCCAGCGCGGAAGACCGGAATGACCCGTCCGGAAATTTTCGAGCGCCCGGCGGTGCGACACTTGGCATCCACCGGCACCTCGGCCACCCGCAGGCCTAAGCGGAAGGCCTTGACCTGCATTTCCGCGGTCCAGCCAAAGGCCGGATCTTGCATCTGCAGGCGCTGAAGGGCGGCCCGGGAGACGGCGCGGAAGGGCCCCAGATCCGTTACCCGCACCCGGTAGAGGGCGCGCATGAGGGTGGTGCTCACCCAATTGCCAATGAGCTGCGGCGGAGTAAGAGCCCCGGCTTCCTGACGCCCCAGGGCGCGGGAGCCAATCACCAAATCCTGCTCATCGCGAGCCACCGGCCTGACCAGGGCCGGCACCAGGCGCAGATCATCAGAGCCATCGGCATCGCAGAAGAGCACCGTATGGCAGGAGGGGGGCAGCGCCGCCAGGGCGGCCAGACAGGCCCGGCCATAGCCCTTATGGGGGGCGGGGACCACCGTCGCCCCGGCAGCCCGCGCCACCTCAGCGGTACGATCCCGGGAGCCATTATCGCCAACGATAATACTGCGAATACCGGCTCGGCGCAGATTGCTAATCACCGCGCCAATGGAGCCCTCCTCGTCTAGGGCCGGCATAATGGCACAGACGCCGCTCCAGGGATCGCTCTCGGATGGGTGGGGCATGGGCGGCTCCAGCGGGGCAACGGTGCGCTGCGCTGATACTACCCATGGATGGCCGCAGCGTTAGCAGCACATCTTGTGCTAGCGCTCAGTGCTGTCCTGCGTACCACTAACTGTCGCCCCACTGGGGCCCATGAATGGGGAGCCGTGATGCTACGAAACTTTCGCCACCTGTGTGTGCTGGTGGCCTGCGGGCTAAGCCTTGGTCTTGCGGTGGGGCCTGCAGCAGGCCAAGAACGCCGCCCCACCCCCGCTTCTGTGCCAGTAGCGTTGGATCAGGATCATCGCCTGTGGCAGCAGGTGCTGAGTGCCGCGGTCAGCTTTCCCCACGGTGTGGATTATGCGGGGCTCTCTGCACAGCGCGAAACCTTGGATCAGTACCGCGCCCAATTGGCCCAGGCCCAGCTGCCCGAAGGGCGCCCTGGCCAACTCGCCTTCTGGATCAATGCCTACAATGCCCTGACCGTTGATTTGGTGCTGCATCTTCTGCCGGATCCCGGTGATAATGCTGCCGCGGCCTGGAAAGATTTTTCCGTGCTCACCAGTGTCGAAGGCTTTTGGACCAACTACGCCTATGAGGTGGCGGGCGAATGGCTGACCATTGATGCCATACAAAAAGTGAAGCTGGCGGCCTTGAAAGAACCGCGCATCCACTTTGCCATTAATTGTGCGTCGGTTTCCTGCCCGCCCCTCTTAGACCAGGCCTTTACCGGCGAGCGCTTAGAGCAGCAGTTGGATCGCGTTACCCGCGCCTTTGTTGCGGATACGGCCCAGGTGCAGGTGGAGTCCACTGGCTGGACCGGACGCGGGCGCAGGGCCACGCTCAATCCCCTCATGCAGTGGTATCGCGATGACTTTGGTGGCAGCGATGATGGGGTGCGGAAATTTTTGGTGCGCCATGCCAGCCCTGAGCGCGCCGCCGATCTCAGCCGCGCCGAACTCGCCTATGGTGCGTACGACTGGAAGCTCAATTTTTTTCCTAAGCCCCGTTAAAGAGGGGCCTAGTGGTTTGTCTCGAAAATCCCGCAACTTGTGCTGGCCACCGACAGGCATCTTCTGCGTTGGGATTTTCTTGAGGTGCGCTGCGCTACCCTGTCGCCATTCCGCCCTGAATTTGGCTGTTTGGGGCGGCGCATAAGATGCACTCTGCTGGCGGCAGACCACTGGCGCCGTGAGATCCTTGGTCTCTGGCCCCGCCTATGTGATCGCAGGCTGATGACATGGCTGCTAAGCTGATATCTGCCATCGCACCGCACCCTGGGTCAGTGCCCCATGTCGTAATGACTATATCGGCAACCGTTTATGGTCGTTTCGGGGATGAGCGTAGGGGACGTAGGGGCTTTAGTGGGATGAAGGGCGGGTCTTAACCGGGAATTGACGCCGCCGCCGCCCTGCCCCTTGGCTGGGCGCACAGCCCCATAAGGTGCCGCCCATGAGTACCGCCATCACCGAATCTGCCCTCGCCACCTTCCGCATCGACTGCCTGGCCCAAGTGCCGCAAAGCGATCTCCACCTGGTGGCCGAAGCCCATTCCCTGGGCCTGAATCACCTGCGCGATTGCCGCCGCAATACCTATTACTTGATCCGCGGCGCGGTAGATGCAGCGGCGGTGGAGACTCTGGCTGCTCGCCTGCTCATCGATCCGATTACCGAGCGCGCCCTCATTAGCACCATCGATTCCAGCCCCCAGGACAGCCAGGGGCGGCGGGTGATTGAGGTGCAGAAAAAGGCCGGGGTGATGGACCCGGTTGAGGCCTCCATCATTAAGGGCGCTCGGGATTGCGGTATTATATTGAGCGCCGTGCGCGTTGGCACGCGGGTGGAAGTGGCCGGAGCATCCGATGATGACTGCCACGCCCTGGCCTGGAAATTCCTGGCCAACCAGGCCATCGAAGAGGCCGCCATCGATCCTCTGGCGCCCCTGCGCTTCCCCCTTTCCGGCGGCGATACCCGTCACCCGCGCACCGAGGTGCCCATCCGTGCCCTGGATGATGAGGCCCTGATGAAGCTCTCCCGCGAGGGCTGTCTGTCCTTGGATATCCATGAAATGCGCATGGTGCAAAGCCACTTTATGGGCCTGGGCCGGGATCCCACCGATGCCGAATTGGAATCCATCGCCCAAACCTGGTCCGAGCACTGCGTGCATAAAACCCTCAAGGGGATTATCGACTATCACGGCCCCGATGGCGAGGTGATTATCGATAATCTCCTCAAGCAAACCATCGCCAAGGCGACCAAGGAGTTGGACCGCGACTGGTGCTGGTCGGTCTTTGTCGATAATTCCGGGGTCATTGAGTTTACCCCAGATTTGGGCGTCTGCATTAAGGTGGAAACCCATAATCACCCCTCAGCCATCGAGCCCTACGGCGGCGCCAATACCGGCCTCGGCGGCGTCATCCGCGATATCCTCGGTACCGGTCTGGGGGCCAAGCCCATTTTCAATACCAATGTCTTTTGCTTTGGCGAGTTGGATGCGCAGGCTGACAGCCTGCCCCCGGGCACCATCCACCCCCGCCACCTGATGAAGCGGGTGGTGGCCGGGGTTCGCGACTATGGCAATCGCATGGGCATCCCCACGGTTAATGGTGCGGTGCGCTTTGATCCGCGCTATGTCGGCAATCCCCTGGTCTTCTGCGGCACCGCGGGAATTATTCCCAAGGACAAGGTCTTTGGTGATGCTCAGGTTGGTGATCAGGTGCTGCTCATCGGTGGCCGCACCGGCCGCGACGGCATTCACGGCGCAACTTTCTCCTCCATCGAACTCACCGAAGAATCTGAAACCGTCTCCTCGGGCGCGGTGCAGATCGGCAACCCCATCGAAGAAAAGAAGGTGGCCGACACCTTCCTGCAGGCCCGCGATGCTGGCTGTTTTTCCGCCACCACCGATTGCGGGGCCGGCGGTATTTCCTCGGCCATTGGCGAAATGGGCGAGCAGCAGGGCGTGCGCGTCCATCTCGAGAAGGTGCCGCTCAAGTACGATGGTCTGTCCTATGCCGAAATCTGGATTTCCGAATCCCAAGAGCGTCTGGTGGCGGCGGTGCCTCCGCACAAGCTGGATGAGGCCCTGGCCATCTTTGCCGCCGAGCAGGTGGAAGCGACGGTGGTCGGCGAAATCACCGGCAATAAAAAGTTAGAGCTCTTCTACCACGGCGAGCAGGTCGCCGATCTCGACATGCACTTCCTGCACAACGGACTGCCCCGGCTCTCGCGCAAGGCGGTGTTTAAGAAACCCTTTGAACAAGACGCTCAATTCACCCCGCCCACGGATCTCAGCGCCACTCTGTGCGCCGTTCTGGCCCGGCCCAATGTCGCCAGCAAAGAATGGGTGATCCGCCAATACGATCACGAAGTCCAGGCCGGATCGATTATTAAGCCGCTGGTCGGAGTTAGTCACGATGGCCCCTCGGACGCCGCGGTGGTGGCGCCCCTCTTGGGCCGCAATCGCGGCGTCGCCGTGGCCTGCGGCCTCAACACCTGCTACAGCGATGTGGATGCCTATCACGCCGCCGCCGCCGGCATTGAAGAGGCCCTGCGCAATCTCGTCTGCGTCGGCGCCCCCATCGATAAGGTGGCCCTGCTCGACAATTTCTCCTGGGGCAATTGCACCAAGCCGGAAAATCTCGGTGCTCTGGTGCGCGCCTGTCAGGCCTGCTATGATTTGGCCATGCACTACGGCACGCCCTTTATTTCTGGCAAGGATAGCCTGAATAATGAGTACAGCCACGGTGGCCAAACCATTATTATTCCCCATACCCTGCTGATTACCGCCATGACCGTGGTCGAGGATATTCGTCGCTGCATTACCATGGACGTCAAAAATCCCGGCGACGCGGTGATTGTGGTGGGCGAAACCCTGGTTGAACTGGGGGGATCCGAATTCCTCGCCGCAGTTGGTGGTAGCCATGGCTTTGTGCCCAAACTCGATCGGGATCGCTCCAAGGCCACCCTGCACGCGGTGGCCCGCGCTACCGCCAAGGGTTTGGTTTCCGCCGCCCACGATGTCAGCGATGGTGGCCTCGGCGTGACCCTGGCCGAAATGGCCTTCGCCGGCGGTTACGGTATGCAGATCGATGCCGACCGCATCCCCCGCGAGCGCGCCTGTAACAACCTCGCCACCCTGCTGGGATCAGAATCCCTCTCCCGCCTGGTGCTCACCGTCCCGGCAGAAAAAGTCACCGAACTGCGCCAGCTCTTGGCTGACATCCCCCACGAATTCGTCGGCACCGTGATCGAAGACCCCGTCTTGCGCATCCGCGGCCTCGGCGGCGAACTCGAAGCCGACCTCCCCCGCCTCAAAACCGCCTGGCAATCCGGCCTCGCCACCTTAGACGACTAAGCAGATCCGCGCCAAGCCCGAGGCACCCCCCCCGGGATCGCCGAGTTGCGCTCGGCTCTGAACACAGCCCCAGCGTATCGGGCCATGAGTAATGCCAATTGGCGCCCCCTGGGGCTCCCTCGCCCTGGCCGCTCACCCAGAGGGCGGGACTATCTCCCTCTTACGCGCAGATAGCAGGGCCAATGTCGAGTCCCGCTTCAGTATTTGCGGGAAAGAAAATGCTTCATGCCAGTGAGTTCTAGCTCGGCATGAAAAAACACCTGCCTAGCGGGCGAGCCTTGGTGTGGGCAATGAACTCTTCGCCACTCAGCGACCGCCGCATTTCCAAGCGGCCTACAATCATTGCTGGTCAGCCCCGGGATTCTCGCGCTCCAGTGCGATAACTAACGCATTGCAAGCAAGGCCCTCATCCCGACTCCCCAACCAAAGCGCAGCACCCTCAGCCGCCGTACCGTGTTCAATGCTCGTTTAACCCCCACCCCCACCGCCCATCAACGGGCCACCGAACCCCTTCAACTCAGCCCTTGTTTCCGGCCAACGCAGCCCATAAAATACCTCCATGCCCGCCGCTCTCCCACCCACCACCACGACGGCCCCCATAGCCGTGGCCATAGCCAAGGCAACCACCGGCATTTGCGCTGGGCTGCCGAATTCTATCGCCGGTATCTACGACGCAGAACCCTGCGCCACCACCTATGACTACGACGACGCTATCTACGACAACGCTATCTACGACAACGCCGGATCCGCCTACGATGCTGCTACCTCACGCCACATATTTTCGCCGTCTCGCCCTCGCTGCGCAGCCGCCCAATGCCCGTCGCCGGCGGCCCTCCCCAGTCTACGACGGGCCCCAACATTTCCCCGCCAGCGAGCGCGGACGACAAATCAACCTACTGCAAATAAATATCTTAGCGCAGCCTACCATGATCGACCAGGGCACCGCACTCCTCCCCGTCCCAACCTAGGATCCAGTCCCACGCCCCGTCAATACGGCGGAAGGGGGGGTACTTGGGATTTTGCGGCTCTCATGCAGCCATATGGGTATACAGGTCGCCGCTATGATGCTGAGTCGGACCTGTGGTTCTTTAGGGCTCGGTATTTTGATGCAGAGTTGGGGCGGTTTATTGGGCGGAACTCATTCGAGTCTAATTTAGGATGGACTTTTTCCTCTATATTTGGCGACGAATCCTCTGTTGAACTTCGTCGCTTTGATAAACCAGAGGCGGGGTCAGGTTATATTGATGGTCAGTCTTTATATAAAGGCGTTTTTGCCAGTCTGCAAACAATTGACCCCAGTGGTGAGCCGGCTCCTGCGATTGGAGGTGCTTTATGGGCCTATCGCGCTTACCGTGCGTATCGTGCTGCCCGAACCGCTGCCGCTGCCGCTGCCGCAGGAGCCGCTGCTATTCCAACTGCGGATGAGCTGCAGAGACAATTTGATTTGCCATCAGGGGGGCCGCGTCGATCACCCCGTCCGCCTACTGTTTCTCCATTGCCGGAGACTGATCCCGGGCCGAGTTCCGAATCGGATCCTCCGAAGCAAGAGCCCGAACCAGACGGATGGAGAAGAGATAGGCGTCCTTGCTGGTCGAAGAGGTGCTGCAAGGGTAAGAAAATTGGAAAATACACGCATGCTCATAATTGCTGGAATGCTGGTGGTAAATCATGGGATGGACAAAATGGGCCATGTGTAAATAAAACAAATTAAAGGATGGTTTTGTCAGTGAAATTAAAGTCGCGCATTTCGGTAAGGGTTTATCGGGATATTGAGACAGATTTATTAACTATGCTGTGGAAGTGCCAAAGCATAAGGTCTGTCGTCAATATGGGTTTATTCCCAAGCTGTGATGTTCTTAATGGGTTTTTGCTCTGTGGCGCTGATGATTTGCATGAGGATCCTAAATCATCGGGTATTCTTTGGTCCCCATTTCGCATTAATGATGTACAATACACCACCCTGGTGAAAAATGCCAATGACATAATCAATGGTGACATTCTCGTGATAGGCGGCAGGGAATATTCTGAATCAGAATGGAGTAGTTGGTTTTCCGATGTGCTGTCGTAGTGAGAAAGCTTAGGGCAGTATGCCGTGCTATCCAAACGACGATGGGGACATGCAATCCTCTACCAAGGAGCCCTAGCCCCCGTGCCCGCATCCGTCACGCCCCTGGCTTTCTGCTTCGCAGGCCAGGGGCGCGCCGATGCTCCGTTTTTGGTGGTTCGTGGGTTGTTCCCGCGCCCCCGGCTGAGCACGCCCGCAGGTCCTTGGTGGTTCGTTCGTTGGTCCCCCGCTCGTGCAAATAAGGTAGTCGCTGCAGAAAAACCGGGTCCCCC
>REDX01000086.1 GCA_007695355.1 Planctomycetota bacterium | reverse complement strand
TCCAGCATTCCGGGGCTGCGGATAAGTTGCACTCTGCTTGACTCAGACCACTAGATTGAGGCATTCCCCCTTGACGAGGTCAATCATGAGCCACACTGCGCGACCCAACACGACAGAATCTGGGGCCGACCGCGGCCTCAGCACGCATTTCGACACTGTCCCATCCTGCGAAAGATTGCGCCATGAAGGTCAACATCCGCCTCTCCAGCACCAAGGCCCGTCGCATGACCGGCTTCCGCACTCGCATGAAGACCCGCGGTGGTCGTGCCATTATCCGGCGTCAGCGGGCCCTGGCCTGCGGCAAGAAGAAAATCAGCAACTGATCTTCAGGCTGGCTCTGCAGAGAACCAGCTCATCTGAATTCTGGGGCCCAGCTCCATCCCAGCGTCCGGTGTTCCGGGCGCTGTTGGCGTTTAGGGCGCGCGAGGATTGGGGGCGCCAAGCACTGCTGCCAGTACAGGGGCAAAATACCGGATAAAGCAGGAGCACCGAAGAAACCCTCGCCCCAAGCGATTTTTGCCACCGTGGCCCTACTCATCAGCCGGGCTATGGCCGACATGCGAATCTGTCACCGTTCCCGAAACTGCCGCAGGTGACTCCACCAGCATGAAAGCAATAGGTGAGAGTTCGGCGCCCCCGCCACTAGAGCATTTTCCTAGGGGAGTTATTGGGGAGCTGCTAGGTAACTGGAATCGATTGGCGAAGCCTGCCTAAGGCCGCAGCGCATGCCAAGCTCCCCCTGTCTCAAACCCATGGAGCAGCCATGACCAGCATCGCCTGGGGAATCCTCGCCCCCGGAAATATCGCTAGCACATTCGCCACCGCCCTCGCCGGCAGTGCCGGCGGCCACCTCGAAGCCGTGGCTGGCCGCGACCACGGCCGGGCCCAAGCCTTTGCCGAACAGCACGGCGCTCGCCGCGCCCACGCCAGCGTCGATGCGCTCTGCGCCGATACGGCGGTGCAGGCGATCTACGTCGCCTCTCCCCACCCCTATCACCACGCCATGGCCACAGCCGCCTTAAACGCTGGCAAGGCAGTGCTGGTGGAAAAGCCGATCTGCATGGATCAGGCCCAGTGCGCCGAATTGGTAGCCCTGGCGCGGCAGCAGGGCTGCTTCCTGATGGAAGCCATGTGGACCCGCTTTCTCCCGATTATGGAACGCATGCGGGCCTGGATCGCGGCGGGCCACATTGGCGAACCACGACTGCTGCAGGCCAGCTTTGGTTTCCGCTGCGGCGGCGATCCTGAGCACCGCCTGCTCAATAAGGCCCTCGGTGGCGGCGCCCTGCTCGATGTCGGCGTCTACCCCCTGGCCTTGGCCCTGGATGTATTTCAGGCGGAGGCGGAACTGGTCAGCGCCGCTGCCCACCTCGGCGCCAGCGGCGTCGACGAGCAGACCGCCATCTGCCTGCGCTTTCCCGGCGGGGGCCTCGCCGTCCTCGACTGCGCCGTGCGCACCACTACCGAACACCGCGCCGTCATCTATGGCACCGAGGGCCGGATTGACATCCCCGCCCCCTTCTGGCGCGGCACCCAGATCCGCTGCCTGGCGGCCGATGGCAGCGAGCGCGACAGCCTAGACCAAGAGCACGCGGTCAACGGCTATGAATACCAGATCCAAGCGGTGCACGCCGCCCTCGCCGCCGGTCAGGGCGAAGAACCGCGCTGCAGCCATGCCGACTCGCTTGCCCTCCTTGGCCTCTGCGACCAAATCCGGGCGCAGATCGGCCTCACCTACTAGCCCCACCCTTTAACTTTCTCGGCGGAGTTTCCATGTCCAGAACCCCCCTCCCCGGCATCCATCTGCCCGGCCTGGATAAGCCCATCACCCGCCTCATCCAGGGCGCCATGATGCTACGCAGCGCTGAAAATGGCCAGGCCAGCGCCGAGAGCTTTGAGCTTCTCGACACCGCCTTTGCCCACGGCATGACCACCTTCGACCTCGCCCATGTTTACGGCGGTGGCAGCTGCGATCGCATCTTCGGCCAGTGGGTGCGCAGCCGCGACCTGCGCCAGCAGGTGGTCATGATCGCCAAGGGCTGCCACCACAACCAAGACCGCAAACGAGTCACCCCTTACGATATCCAGGCGGATATGGCCGATAGCCTGGCGCGCACGGGCTTTGATTATCTGGATCTCTGGTGCTTCCACCGCGATGACCCGGCGCAGCCGGTGGGCCCGCTGGTGGAAACCTGCAGCGCCGCCGTGGCCGCTGGCCGCATTCGCGCCTGGGGCATGTCCAATTGGAGCCTACCCCGCATTCGCGAGGCCATTGCCTATGCCGAGGCCCAGCAGTTGGTGGGCCCGGTGGTGAGCAGCCCCAATTATTCCCTGGCCGAACAAATCGACTCCCCCTGGGGCAACGATTGCATCACCATCTCCGGCCCCAGCCATCAGGCGGACCGCGACTGGCACGCCGCCAGTGGCTTTCCGGTACTGGCTTGGTCGAGTCTGGCCCGCGGCTTCCTCGCCGGCGGGCTGACCCGCGACACCCTCGAGGCGGTGCGCCATCAGTATGAAGAGCACACCCTGCGCTGCTACGTCTGCGAAGCAAACTGGCAGCGCCAAGAGCGGGCCGCCGCCCTCGCCCAGCAGTATGGCTGCAGCCTGGCCACCATCTGCCTGGCCTTCGTCCTCAACGCCGATTTCCCCTGCTGCGCCCTGGTGGGGGCCCGCAATGCCAGTGAAATGGCGGCCAATCTCCAGGCCCTGGCCATCACCCTCAGCCCCGCCGAACGCGCCTGGCTGGATCTGGCCAGCGACCAGCGCCCGTGGTAAATATACCCAGTTTGCTTACCCAAACGAGGCACAAACGCAAAAAGGCCACCCGCGAAGGTGGCCTAAGTGCTGTAAACCGTTGGGTTTATTTGGTACACGGGGCGGGACTTGAACCCGCACGAGATATTACTCTCACTAGGCCCTCAACCTAGCGCGTCTGCCAATTCCGCCACCCGTGCGTGCGATGCAGGGCGGGACGATAGTGGACCTCAGCCGGCCGTCAACACTGTTTCAGCAGCGTCCACCGACTCGCAGCCTAGGGGCTGAAGGCTTTCAATCCATCCAATGGATATCTTCTTCTTTCTGGTCCTCGGTTTTAACCTTGGGCTGAAAGAGTCGAGATAACTCGGTCGACGGCGGGCTGTCCTTGCGGGCAAAAAAAACATCAAAATTTTCGCTGAGTTCGCGGCCATGGGGAATGCGCGAAGCGGCATCCATGGTCACGCAGCGGTTGAGAATGCCCGCAAAGCTCCGCGGCATGCCGGGATGGTAGCGCAGGATATCAGCGCGCTCTCCGCGCTCGGCCAATTGCAGATAAATCTCTTTGCTTTTGACCGGATAAGGACGCCGTTTACACAGCATGAGAAAGGCACAGACGCCAAATGCAAAGATGTCCGATTTCTGGGTTTGGGCTTTTGCCCCCATGATTTCTGGGGCAAGATAGGTAAAAGGGCCGCCGGTATGAGTTTTCTTGCGGAAAACCCGCGTAATAATTTCCGATCCCGCACTCATCTCGCGACGGGCATTGGAAAAGCCGGTGAGATAGACGCGGCCGGTGGCTGCCATAAGGACATTCTCCAGACAGACATCGCCATGCACATAACCGCGATCGTGAACATGGGCTAGCATACGCGCCAGCGCACGCAGTACGCCGATGCGATCGAACTGAGGCACCTCCTTAACCAGGCGCAACATGTGATGGCCTGGACAGTAGGCCATGAGGAGGGCCTTACGGCCAGAAAAGTCACAGCGCTTTATGACCTGGGGAATACCCGGATGCTGGAATGATCCGAGGGCATCGTACTCCCGCGCCAAGGCGCGATCGCCTTCCTTGGGATCCTCGAGATCATTGCGCAGAATCTTGGCGACTGCAGTCTTCCCCGATTCACCGTGATGCGCGCGATACACATCGGAAAAGCGACCGCGGGCGATTTGCGTTTCAAGAATCCACTGCCCACTCGCCATATGCGTTAGGGGATCAGCGTCGTGGAACGTGGTCATGGCGGGCACCTTAATATGGGATCAGCAATAAAACGATTGTGGCAAGCCGAATCCTCACTCGCAAGGCTGAAAGGGCCCCACTTGCGGCAACTGTTCTCTTCACCCGACTGCTGAGGATTTCCCTATTCCGCCACCGAAGCGGAGCCAGTGAGGCGAGGCCGGGTAACAAGATAAAGCAAAGTGAGACTGGCTCGTAGATCGTGCCGAAAATACTCACTGAATATCTTGAAGAATTCGCCGCGCCGTAGGGTGGCTGCAAGGCGCGCAAAGCGAAAAGATAGCAGGGCTATTTCGAGCTTTTCGCAAGGCTGCAAGTGGCCTGCGCCGCAAAAAAATCTGATGCTTATTGCTGTCTCAGGGCACTAGGCTGCCGGTTGCTCATCGGAATGCTGTCGTCGCAACGCTCGTTGCTGCGACCAATCGTCAAGTCGCTGCTGGATGAACTCCCGCCATAAAATGCGCACAGTAGCAGCGATCGGCACGGCCAAAATAAGCCCCAGAATACCAAAGAGCTTACCAAAGAATAAGAGAGCGACGATCAACACCACCGGATGAAGCTCAACTTCTCGCCCCATAATCATTGGTGTAAAGACAGTGGCTTCAAGGGTTTGAACAACTGTGTAGACGCCAATAACCAAGGTCACGCGCAGCGCCAAGGCATCTCCTCCATCAAGTAACATAAGCAGCACTGCCGGCACCAGGAAAATTAATCCGGCCAAGGGCACCGCCGTGGCTAGACCAATAAGTATCGCAAAGAGGGCCGCATAGGGCACCTGTAAGGGCATGAAACCAAGGTAGACCAACAGGGCACAGATGGCGCAGACAATTAAACGACCACGGAAAAAGGCGGCCACCACCCGCTCGATGGCGTGGGCTATGCGCAGGCCAGCCTCGCCAGCATAGCGGGCGGTGAGAACCTTCGCCCCCGACCGAATTTGCGGCAGGGCCAGAGTGAGAAAAAAAGCGTAGATCGGAACCAATACCACATTGAGCCCCAAGGCAAGGAGGGTGGGGATATTTGAAACCACCCGCCGCACCCAATCGCCAGCGGTTCCCGCGACTCCACCCAATTCACCGCTGATGGTGTCATTAATGCGCTGGGCCAAACCCCGGAGAAATTCGCTGCCGCCCTCTTCGCCATCGCGCAGCATCGCCAAATAGCTTTGCGCATATTCCCCGTGGGGCTGTTCTTGGGAATAGAGCAGGCGATCATACATACGGGTAAGCCGCTGGCGATCCTCGCTGCTCAAGTCTTGCTCAAGGACCTGGCGCAGACGAATCACGGTTTCCGTCTCCTCTCCCCTGCTCTTGCGCAAATACTCACCGGCAGCCTGGAGGCTGCGATGCCGGCGATGGTAGCGCTGAACCGCGGCAGCCATGGCCACCAGCCAAGGAGTCTCAAGCTCTGGTCCAAGGCCGGCTGCGACCCGACGAACCTCAGCATCGAGCACCCCTGGCCAGCGCAAAGCCAGCCGCTCGACGGAAACCGGCAGCGGGCCGGAGGCCGACAGCGCCACCGGCCAAAGATCATCATCGTCAAGTCGGCCTTCGCGGGCGGCCGCCAAAGCCCGGTCAAGGGCGTCGATAAGCTCTGCGGTTTCATCAAGATAAAAGGCAAGCTCGCGTTGCGCCTCCTCGCTTAAGGGCAAGCCCATCACCCGCCGTAGGGGGCCGGCTTGACGATCCACCCAGTGGCCAAATTTAGCCATCAAACTTGGCTCTAAACGCACCCGCGCGATTTCCCGCTCAAAAACTCGGCGCTCTACACTCCACTCCCCGCTCCCATCGTTGTCCTCAAAGTAAAAACCCGGTCGGCCGGGCAGCGGTCGAACCCGGATATCGCCTCGGGAGAAACGGCCATCGTTGTCCACATCCACATAATAGAATTCACTAACCATGCGCTGGCCCAAATCGCTGCCCTGCCGTAGTACAGCGGGCAAAACCAAGGAAATCACGGCAACCGTCAGCACCGACAAAATGGTGAATATGACCAAGGTCACCATCACCCGATGCAAACCCCAGCGCACCAACCGGTCAATCAAGGGAGAAAGCACGTAGGCAATGGTGAAGCCAATGGCCAAGGGGAGAAGGATGTCTTTGACTGCAGACAATATGGGAGTGGTGACGATGGCGGTTTCACGGATGGCCCAAAAAACCACTGCAATCGTCATAGCCCCCATCAGCACCCGTCCCCAAGGATGGCGCCACAGTTGGGCGACAACCCCCTGATCAGGCGGCTGCTCTTGCCCCGGTGGTGGCGGAGTGCTGCTTGGGCTTTGATTGCTGGTCATGGCAGAGCGGCGAGGCTGCGATCAAGCTGTTCGCGCACGCGCTCGCGAATCACCTCGGCAAGGGGTGGAAGATGATGAAAGTCCTCACGGCGATCCCCCTCTTGTTTACCGAGGACTCCCTGCTCAATGAGGAAAAAAGTGAGATCACCCAAATCATCGGCGGTGTGGATACCCCAGCTGCGCAATACCGCGCCGGCCAGCAGGCCGCATCGTTCGCACATTAAATCCACTACCCCCTGCACCAACTCGGCCGCACTCAGATGACGATCAAGCCCAGAGCGCAGCTTACCATCAGCCTGACGCGAGGCATGGCGAAGGCCCTCGCCCAAGACAATAAACGCCTCTACCGGATGCCGACCCCATTGCAGGGCGAGGTGATGAAGGTCACTGGGCATATTCACAGGGGCCTATCATTTCGCTCCATGGCCGCAGCCAAGCACTGATCAGCCGGGACAAACAGCAGGTAGTATAATGGGCCCGGCTGCCCGTATGGTGAAAGCCCCGTCGAAAAGGACTTCAGCCCTTTAAGACCAGAGCATAAACGCCAGCGAGGCCTGCGAGAATGAGCGCCAGTAGCACAAGCAGCCAACGCCAGCGGCGAACCCTGGTGACTGGGAGTCCCTGACAATCCTGCGGGTTCTGATGGATACGTTTCAATAGCCCATGCACCTGGCTGAGCTCAGCTGGGCGCTGGGCCGGATCAGCGCGCATCATCCACGCGACCAAGGCATCCAGACTGGCTGGCAACGAGGGCTGCAAAGCGCGCACTGGCGGACATTCCCCCTGCAGCACCAACTGCATCACCTGCATGGCATTGGAACCATCATAGGGCAGCTTCCCCGTCAGCATGTGATAAAGGGAGGCACCCAAACAATAGCAGTCAGTAGCATGGGTGGCATTCATGGCATCGAGAATCTGTTCGGGAGCCATATAGGCGGGTGATCCAAGAGCGGTGCCGGCCATGGTCAGCTGCTGCGACTCGTGGGCCCCGCTCTGCCGCTCGTCGCTCTCGCCGCGCACCTTAGCGAAGCCGAGATCGATGAGCGTGACTCGCTGGCGCGAATCGATGAGCATATTTTCCGGCTTAATGTCGCGGTGCACCACCCCCTGAGACTGGAGATAAGCAAGCACATCTGCAATCTGAGCCGCCACCGACACCGCCTTGCGCCAATCCAGGGCCCCCGATTTATCCAAAATGCGATCGAGACTCGCTCCGGCAATGAGATCCATCACCAAGTAAGGACAGCCCTGGTGGGAGCCATGTTCATACACCGCAACCAAGTGAGGGTGCTGCAGCTGATTGCACAAGCGGCCCTCGCGACGAAAGCGCGAGCACATCTCCGCATCGCCGATTAACTCAGGAGCGAGGAACTTGATCGCTCGATCCTGCCCTCCCTCAGCCAGCGGATGACAACGAAATACCGAGCCCATTGACCCTCGGCCGATGCGCTTGCCGACGATATACGGCCCCACCTGGGCCCCGACGAGGGCCTCGAGTCCGAGACGAATCTTGATTGAACAGGCGGGGCAGTGGATCTTTCCCCCCACCGCCGAATTCGCAGGACAGGGGAAGGTATGCTTGCAGCGCGGACAGCGTAATTGCGCCGGGGCCAGCGCGAATGGACGCGTCACGGACCCGCGTCCCCAGCCGACACGCCCATGACCTCGCAAATCGCAGCGTGAAATTGACGGATGGCAATGGGCTTGCGCAGCACCACTCGCACCCCTTCAGCCAATAACTGCCGCTCTTCATCTCCTGAAATGTCGCCGCTGTAAAGGATGATCGGTAAATCCGGGGCAACCACGTGCATCACGCGAAATAGGGCGCCACCGCCAATGGAGGGTAAGCGACGGTCAAGCATCGCCAAATGTACTTCTCGGTGATGAGCATTAAACCACTGCAGGGCCTTACCGCCGTCAGCAAATCCATAGGTTTGAAAGCCAAAGTGTTCGAGGATCTGCGAGGTCACGCCAAGTAGATCGGGGTCATCTTCAACCAGCATGGCCGCCTTATCAACCACCAGGGGCTGCGTAGGTGGTGATGATCTGGAGGCGGACATAGCAGGATCTCCCGAGAATATCTCTGGCATCGCTAGCAGGTGGAAGCTACCCCTCAGATTATACCATAAGGGCACCACCAATCCTGGGCAACAGCAATCATTTGCACAGCGGCCAAGCCAAGAGAGCATAGCCAACCCACCATGAATAGCCAGCCCCCCCCTTTCAACCGGCCCAGCTCCGAAGACAGCGCAGAGCCGGTGCCTGCGTGGTTTGCAGATGACGGAAACCCCCGTAGCGCGATGGCAGCCACTGCTTCGCCCTGGTCCTGGGTGCCACGTCTGGGTATGCTCTTGGTGCTCACCCTGACCCTCCTATGGTCGATCTCGCATCTTATTGGCGGGGTATTAAACGAACGAGGTCTCACCGCCAGCGAAAGCCGGCAAAGGGACGGAGAACCGGGCCTGCGAGTGCTGCTGCGTCAACGCGAACGCAATCAGGATACCCATCCACAAATCACCATATTCGTTGCCCAGAACGCCATCCTCTCCAACCCTGAAGCCAGCCCGCCACAGTGGATCAGCGTGCCCAGCGGCAGCAGCCTCCACATCTTACCCAATGTTGAATCTGGTTTTCTCATCACCTCCCGTGCCCTGCCCAGCGATCTCAGTTGGTCGGGCCGGCGCATTCGCCTGATTCCCGATCGACACAATCAGCGCGGCGCCCTTGAAGCAGCCAGCAGCGAACCCCTTGCCCAGGAAGAGATTTTTCGACTGCTGGATTCCCTCCCCGTAGAAGCAGCCGATAATCGTCCGGTCTTTGGCATCGGAGGTCGGCAATACCGGGGTAGCCTTAATCTCTACTGGCACAGCGCCCGCAGTTTGGTTGCCATCAATCAAATCGGCATTGAAAGCTATCTCGAGGGGGTTCTACAGTCTGAGCTCAGCGTCACCTGGCCCCTGGAAACCCTCAAGGCGCAGGCGGTTGCCAGCCGTTCTTATGCCTATACCAAAATCGCCACCGGCGGCAGCCGCCTGGGCACGGTGCCCTTCCATCTCCGCGATACCGTTGCCGACCAAGAATACCGCGGCACTGGGGCAGGAGGCATGAAAATCGACTGGGCCATTACCAGCACCCGGGGAGAAGTACTACACAGCGGTAACAGCCCCTTCGCCCCCTTTTTCCACGCTGCTTCCGGTGGTCATCTCGCGGCTGTCGACAGTGTTTTCCCTGGCTCACGCAGCGCCAATGGTCGCCATCAGCTCAGCCAGGTCATGGTCGCCAAGGCCGATCCCTTTTTCGCAACTGGCCTCAATGCCCTCAATAAACGCGAAAGTCATGGCAGACGCACCATCACCTTAAGCTCTGGCGATCTGCGCAATATGCTACGTGAACGGGGCGAACAGGCCGGCTGGCCGATGCGAGTGGTCGCCGAGCGGCTTGCCTCGGGACATATCACCCAGGTGCATATTGGCTGGGCAGGCGGGGAAGTCAGCATGAGCGGCGCCGCCTTTCGCCAATTGGTGGGGCCAAATCGTCTTCGTTCAACCCTATGGACTCCAGATAGTCCCCACCGCAATGATGACGGCAATTTCATCTTCACCTCCACCGGCTGGGGCCACGGCGTGGGCATGAGCCAACTGAGTGCCTATGCCATGGCCCATCACTACGGCTATGACTATCGATCTATTCTAGACTTCTTCTATGAACAAAGCCGGATTGAGCGTTTGTGGTAATGGATACTCACCAAGCAGGACCGCAGAGCAAACTCGCAGCCCCGCTGCCTGAAGCACACCGCGCCACTTGGCCCCTGCGCTGGACAGCCCTGGCCAGTGATCAGGCAGCGCGTTGTGGCCAATTGCACAGCCCCCACGGCAGCGTTCAAACCCCAGCCTTTATGGCCGTCGGCACCCTCGGTAGCCTCAAGGGCATTACCGTACAACAAGCCGAAGCGCTTGGCCAAGAAATCCTTCTCGCCAACACCTACCACCTCGCCCTGCGCCCCGGTGCTGAGGTGGTGCATCAGCTCGGCGGTGTCCATGGCTTAAGCGGATGGCGGGGACCCATGCTCACCGACTCCGGAGGCTATCAGGTCTTCAGCCTAGCCGACAACCGTCAACTTGATGAAAGCGGCGTCCGTTTTAAAAGCCACCTCGACGGCAGCACTCTTCACCTGACACCAGAGGAGAGTATTCGCGTCCAGCGCTTCCTAGGCGCCGACATCATTATGGCATTCGACGAGTGCCCCGATCTCGATGCCAGCCCAGACGCCTTGCGCGCCTCCATCGAACGCACCCTACGCTGGCTCGAGCGCTCGGTGCAGTCCTGGCGCGATCAGCAGCAGGGCTGGCCCGGCGGCGCCGAGAGCCAAGCCCTCTTCGGCATTGTCCAGGGAGGTTTGGATCAGGAGCTTCGCCACTTCAGCGCCAAACACACCCTCGCCCATGAACTCCCCGGATATGCCATCGGTGGCCTTTCGGTGGGGGAAAGCGCCTACGAGCGCAACCAAGTCCTCGACTGGGTTACCCCCCTACTGCCAGCAGATCGCCCCCGCTATCTCATGGGCGTGGGCACTCCCTTAGACTTGGTGGAGGCGGTGTACCGCGGCATCGATCTCTTCGACTGCGTTCTCCCCACCCGCATGGGTCGACACGGCATCGCCTATACCGACGCCGGCCCCCTCCACCTCAAGCGACAGCAATACCGTGCTGATGCCAGAGTTATCGACGAGGACACGCCATCAGAGGCGAGCCGCGTCAGCCGCGGCACCATCCGCCACCTGTTACACAGCGGTGAAAGTTTGGGCGGCCAACTGCTCGGCATCCATAATCTTGCTTATTATCAAAGGCTCATGCGCCGAGTGCGAACGGCAATTCAGCGGAGCGAGATGGGGAATTTTGTCGAGAACTTTCGCCGCACTTACCAGCCGCGGGAGGCAGATAGCCAGCAATAAGCACCTGCATTGCTTAGCGGCCAAGGGCGTCAAAAGATATGGTGTAGTAGGCAGAACGTTCTTGATGGGGATGATAGACGGTAAGGGTGCGACTCTGCTCTGGCCGGCACTCAGCCAGCAAGCGGTCAAATAACCACGGACAGCGCACGGGTTCTTGGTCAACCGCCAAGACCACATCCCCAGGCTCAAGACCCAAACCGGCACCTGGGCCGCCGCGATTAACCCGCGTCACCTGCAGAGCCTGGACCTGATGACCACCCGGCAGGATGAGCTGCACCTGCATACAAGCGATACCCAGGCGGCCCTGGGTTACCACCATGCCCGGCTGCGACGCGGGAATCGCCCGGAGACTATCCCGGGTTTGGGCCCGGGTTTGGGAAGCAGAGGTTTGCACAGGCCCGCGAGCCACGGTGATAAAGGCGATGGTAAGCAAGGTGAGGGCCGCCAACGCCGCCAAAGCACCCGGTAACCAGACTTGGGAACAGAGACCACGACGCCACCAGGGCCGGCGCTGGAGAGACTCACGCTGTAGGCGCTGCCGCAGCACTTCATTAAAGCCAGAACCAGGAGTGCGCACCGCATGGGGACGACCGCAGACTGGCATATTGCCCAAGCATTTACGCCAGAAGTCCACCTCCCCCTGGAGTTCCGGGCGCTGGCGCAGAAGTTCAGCGAAGGCCTCTAGCTGAGATTCGGAGAGCTCGCCAGCCACATATTCAGCGGCCAGCTGGCTCAGTTCTTCGCCCCCCATCCCAGGATTAAAGGAGAGCTCTCCGCCCTGCGCCTGCTGATTCACACATCATCTCCATATCGAGCCACCCATTCTTGCCGGAAAAGCTTGCGGGCTTGGTGGATACGCCAGCGCGTAGTGCCGTAATCCACGCCAATCATAGAGGCTATCTCATCTGAGCCATGGCCTTCAACATCCCGCAGGCGAATCAGCTCACGGTATTTTTCCGGTAAGGTGGACAAGACCGATTGAATGCGTTCGGCCAGTTCCATCCGTTCCATCCGTTGAAAACCAGGATGATCTTGGCTTACCCCTTCAAGGGCATCGGGGCCAGCCTGATGCTTACGGCGGCGCAAGGCATCAATCGAGAGATTGCGAACGATCTGCAAGAACCAAGCCTTAAAGGGCCGGACCGGATCATAGCGCTCATGCCGCTGCAAAACCCGGATGAAGGCTTCCTGCACCACATCGGCTGCAACTTCATCATCGTTAACGACATAACGAGAAACCCAGAAAGCGGAATCTCGGTAGCGGTCTACTAACTCATCAAGAGCCTGTTCATCACCAGCCAGATAGCGGGAGATCATTAGGCCCTCCTCAGTCCATTCGCTCTGTTCAGCGACTGGCGCATGAGCCCAATGCTCAGCGGAAAGGTCTAAGGGGCGGGGAAGAGCGACGGTTGTCATAACCAACTCCATATCCGACTCCCTCCAGGTTTGGGTACGCAGACTACGGAGGGCTGTTGGTCTGCGCAGATCAAAGACAAGAATGTCCAGGATCTCCCTAGACATTTGCTAAGCATAGCCCCCTTTTGAGCCCGTCAATATAAATTCGTCCAAAACGGTCATTGATCCTTGCAAGGATTAATGACCGGCAAGAACTTCCAGAGACAGCACAGCTCTGGGAAGTGCCTCCCTGGGACTGGGCGACCCCAAAGAAAAGCGACAGAACGAATCGGCGAAATCCCTCGTTAACCTTTAACCGTGCCGATCTCTTGCGAATGCTGGCGAGTTCTTACGAGTTTGGCACAAACTGTGCAAAGGATTGGAAGTGATGGCTTACCTTGACCTACTGATAGGCTTCAATGCCATAGAACGCTCTATCTTTGGGCAGGATTTGCATAGAATGCTCAGTAAAGCATCGTAATTTGCTGCGTGATGCAGCAATCCAGCTCTTTGAAACTCCTAGCGAACTGCCCCACGCTTTGGTATCTTACACGTACTAGATCACACAGGCCCTTGATAAGGGGGCTTGTAAATGGCAAGGAAGGGGCTCCTGCGGCGTATTCACTCCAGCGGGAGCTTGCGTGACCGATACTGACCTTGTCAGGATTTCTCCGACCCTCCTGCAAGTCGGAGTAGACAGACCCTTCCCGGGCATGCATACTGCCCACTAACCAGAGGAGGTACCTACCCATGGTCGATTCATCCCTGACCCGCTTCTTGGCTTATCTTGAGCAGCATTGTGCCGGTGTGGACCGCAGCGAATTTACCACCGCTGAAGGCCAGCCCGACACCGCCGCTGCCCGAGCCTATGCCGAGCAGCTGCGCGATCGCTTTGCCGACTCCCTTGGCGACCTGATCGACGTAGAACAACGGGTAAATGTGGTGCGGGTCACCTCCCTGGCTCAAGCCGCACCGGTTTAAGCCATCTTTCCACAAGGCCGCCAATCCATTCTAGGCGGCCAGATGAATCCACATGCCGCCTTCGTGTTGAGCGATGGCGGCATGTTTTTTTTGACGTGGGCTGAGGTAAAATCAGGAGGTGCCGAGGCGGCTGCCATCGGCAGCGAAGCGAAAGATGCGATCATTGCGGATACCCAATTCTACCGTTTCACCCCGCTGAATGGGGAAATCGCCAGGCAAACGTGCGCTCCAACGGGCCTGGCCAGGCATGGCAACCGGCTGCCCTTGACTAATACTGGCTTCAGCATCGAGGGCGGTTAGCGGCATGGTGAGGTACGCGATGCGCTCATGGCCGAGGGCCTCGACTTCATCGGGAACTAAGCGCAGGCGCTGATCCGCAGGCACCTGACTGGGCGGCACGATGTGCTCGGGGCGCAGGCCCCAATTACCCGGGCCATCGGCCTTAAGGTGGGCTGGCAGACGCAGGCGCTGCTCGCCAATGCGCAGGTAAGCAGTCCCATTTTCATCGGCTTGCGTTGGTGCCTGGAAAAGGTTCATTGCCGGACTGCCAATGAAACCCGCGACGTAGATGTCTGCGGGTTGATGGTAGAGCTCTTCGGGAGCGGCACATTGGCGCAGACGCCCCCCCTGCATCACCGCCACCCGCTGGCCCATGGTCATGGCTTCAACCTGATCGTGAGTAACGTAGACAGTAGTAACCCCGGTGCGCCGCTGCAGGGTGGTGATCTCTGCGCGCATTTGCACCCGCAATTTGGCATCAAGATTGGACAGCGGCTCATCCATTAAAAAACAGGCAGGCTGACGCACCAGGGCACGGCCCATGGCGACGCGCTGGCGCTGGCCACCAGAAAGCTGGGCCGGGCGGCGTTCAAGCAGAGGTTCAAGATCGAGCATGCGGGCGGTGTCGGCGACCAGCTTGTCCACCTCGCTGCGGCTGAGTTTACGCATTTGAAGGGGAAAGCGCAGATTATCACGTACGCTCATATGCGGGTAGAGGGCATAACTCTGGAAGACCATGGCGATATTGCGCGCCTGGGGACTCAGATGGCCAACCACCCGGCCACCAATGCGAAGTTCACCCTCACTGGCCTTCTCAAGGCCGGCGAGGATGCGCAGGGCAGTGGATTTTCCACAGCCGGAAGCACCGACGAGGACGAGGAATTCGCCGTCGGCGATATCCAGATCCAAACCCCGCAGGGCCCGCGTGCCATCCGGCCAAACCTTGCCCACACCCGTATATTGCACCGTCGCCATAGCAGAGGCCTCGCTTAAAATTCTAGGAAGTCGATCATCGATGAGATTCGCCGAAGGGCTGGGGCACTGCACATACTTATCCCTTCACCGCTCCCGCCGCGACTGCGGCGACGATACGTTTCTGTAGGAAAACAAAGAGGATAATCACCGGTAGCACCATGATCGCCGCCGCCGCATTGATCAGCTCCCAAGCATGGGCATGGCCACCGCGGAAATCATAAACCGCCACCGCCAACGGCTGCAGATGGGGATGGGCGATGGTGGTCAGCAGGGGAATCATAAAATTGTTCCAGGCGCCCAGGAAGGCAAAGAGGGCAATGGTCGCCACCATCGGCTGGGCCATGGGCAAGGCGATGGAAAAGAAGGTTCGCACTGGCCCAGCACCATCAACAAAGGCAGCCTCCTCGACTTCCTTGGGTAAGGAAAGGAAAAAAGCCGCCATGAGCAAAGCGCTGGAAGCGGTGGCCCCCACCATCCAAAGGCCCGGAGCCCAGAGAGTGCCTAATAATTGAACATCGCGCAAAAAGAGAAAAATCGGCACCATCACCGCTTCGCTGGGCACCACATTCAGGGCAGCAATGAGCACCACAGCAATGACCACCGGCTTGCCAGGGAAACGCTGCCGGGCCAAGCAATAGCCCACCAGAGAGCTAAAAAGCACCGTGAGATAAACCACCGCCGCCGTCAGCACCACCGTGGTGCAGGTGCGCAGCCAAAAGCCCATGGTGCCCCAAACCATGCCCCAATTCTCATGCTGAAGGTGGCGACTGATAAGCCAGCCATCCTTCTCCATCTGCATCAGTACAGCCCGGGAGGCTTCCAAGGGCAACTCAGAAGCCAAATCACCGTGGGCCAGTTGATGGTAATCTTCTAAACCCAAACGCCAGGCGATGTGATCGCGCAGATTCACTTGACGGCGTTCTTCTTCGTTAGCCAG
>REDX01000038.1 GCA_007695355.1 Planctomycetota bacterium | reverse complement strand
CCCTGATGCGCGCTATGTGCTGAACACCGAAGAGCTCACCATTGAGTTGGACGAACTCATCCGTGAAGCCAATGTGCAGCCATTTCTGCACACCATGTATTGCGGCGCTGCTATCGCCGAAGATGGGCGGGTGGAGGCGGTGTTTATTGAAAACAAGGACGGACGCGGAGCCATCCGCGCCCGCGTATTTATCGATGCCACTGGCGATGGCGATTTAGCCAAGGATTGTCAGGCGCCCTTTACCATCCGTGCTGACCTGCAGCCGCCCACCACCTGTGCGAAGATCGCGGGCTTGGAGGGCATTAATATGCGCCAGTTTTACAACGAACACCGCGACGAATTCGCGGTGCCCAAGGATGCCGGCTGGAGCTGCAGTATCCCCAATGGCGCTCCGGTGCGGGTCCATGCCGAAACCCATGTCTTTGGTGCCAATGTGGCCGATGCCAGCCAGCTCACCGAGGCGGAAATGGAAGGCCGTCGCCATATTCGCGCGATGATGGATATGGTGCGCAAGCATCTCCCTGAGCGCCGGGCGCAGCTCTGCCTTTACGATCTGTCATCCTCCATCGGTACCCGCGAAACCCGCCGCTTCCGCGCCGAACACCAACTGACCGAGCACGAAGTGCTCTACGGTGAGCGCTTTTCCGATGCCATCGCCAATGGCACTTACCGCGTCGACATCCACTATCCGGAGGGCGGTGGCCATATTTTCCGCTACCTTGACGGTCGCGAGGTCAGCATCCGCCACGACAGCAGGGTGTGGAGCCGCTGGCGCGAAGAATCCGACAATTATCCGCTCTTCTATCAAATCCCTTACCGTTCCATGGTGCGCCGTGATTGTCCCAATCTGATTATGGCCGGGCGTATGATCGATGCCGACCCCGGCGCCTATGGTGCCATCCGGGTTATGATCACCATGAATCAAACCGGCGAAGCCGCCGGCGAGGCCGCCGCCCTGGCCCTCGATGGCACCCCCACCTGGCAGGTGGATGTGGCCGCTCTGCGCGCGCATTTAAGCGAGGGCGGATCAATCATGAAGTGAGACCGCCGAGAAATTGTGGCAGGGGTGGCAAACCAGCCCCGGCCTCAGTCATTACTACCGGCCAACCAGCGACGCAGCACCTGGGCAAAGGCGCGCACCGATGGGCGATCATCTGGCAGAGTTGCCGTTGCAGTCGTGACTAAAGCGCTGAGGGCCTTGGGTGCTTGCGGGGCAATGTCGGTAATGGGCTGAAAAAATCCGCAACTAGCGACCGTCATCAACTCTCTGGTGTGCATGTTTTTATAGAGGGGTTGATAGGCCAATAGGGCATAGAGGGTGCCGCCTAATAGAAAGACATCGGTTTTGTAGCCGATGAGATTACGGTCGGCATTGGCGATCTCCGGTGGTAAATAGGCGGGCGTGCCTGCACACAGTAGGCGAGAATCCTCGGGCATGAGAGGCGCGATGGCGGGGCCAGTCTTGGGCGGATCGATGGTGAGGGCTAGCCCCCAATCAACGAGCACTGAAATCCCATGATCAGCGAACATAATATTTTCCGGTTTAATGTCGCGATGAATGATGCCTTTGGCGTGGGCATAGGCCACCGCATCACAAATATCAGCTAATACTTCAATATGTTGACGAAGTCGTTCTCGCCCAAGATCCTGACTCAGCGATTCAGCCAGAGTCTGCCCCTGAATTCGCTGCATAACGATGAAGGTCTCTCCCATGTCATATACTGGCACGATGTGGGGATGTTCTAATTGGGCTAAAACGCGCGCTTCGGTCTGAAAGAGTTCTAAGGCCCGCGGATTACTGCTGCCACTGCGTAATACCTTCACTGCAACTTGGCGATTTAATCCATTTTGATCAGCCAAATAGACATCCGCCATGCCACCGCTGCCCAAGCTGTGCTGACTATGCAGGTCAAAATCAAGGCCGCTACGAGGATTCTTTTCGGCCTTCTGCCCTCCGCGTAGAGGTAGCAAGGGTAGATTGGGTGCTAGGCGGGTTTGTGTATCTTCTTGTGTGTCGCTGCGGGCAATTGCCAGTTTGATCGCCCGTAGGAGTTCGCCTTCGCGCACATGTTTTTTGCTTAAAAAGTCTTGTGCACCTTGATGGATGAGTTTGATAATCAGGTCCTCGTCATCCATTCCAGAGAGAACAATGGTGGGCACATGCGGTGCCCGGCGATGGATGGCGAGAAAGGTGGCTAGCCCCTCGCTATCAGGCAAGGAGAGATCAAGGATGATAGCGTGAGGGGTGCTTAGCCCGATGGCGTTCAATGCTTCCGTGAGCGTTTCGGCACTGCGGATCTGAACTGGCTGCTTGCTGCGCGACAAGGCTGCTGTAAAGAGCAGTCGTTCGGCTGGGCTGTCCTCAACTAAGAGGAGGTCGAGTTCTCGCAGGCTGTTCTCTGAACTAAGGCTCAGTGCATCTTGAGTGGTGGCATTTTGAAGATTATTGGTGGTCTGTTCGCGATCCCGGGGAGGGCGTTGGTGGAAAGCCTGCACGGCTTCTTCATGCAGGCTTCGCATAAGCTCTAGGTCATCTTCTGAGAGAGCTTGGTGATGGCGCAATTGAGATTCAAGGCGTCGACAATGCTGAGCGAGGCGCTGGGCACCGATGGAAGCGGCGCAACCGGCCAGGCGATGGCAGGCCTTGGCGGCTGAGAGCAGATCTTGTAGGTCAAGGGCTCTTTGACAGTTGGCACATTGTGTCACCCCTTCCTCAGCGAGAATGACGACTAATTCCCTGAATAGATCTTCGCCGCCGCTGTGGCGATGTTGGTTGACCAATACCATATCCAAGACATCTGAGGGCAAGGATGTATTACTATTTTCACGACCAGGCAGTGCCCGCGGAAGGGCGCAACTGGTGCTGGAAACTCCAGCAAAGCGTTGCAAGGCAGCTTGAAGCAATTCTTCTTTGAGGGGTTTTTCTAGGACATAAGCCATTCCCGCATCCAGACAGCTACATTCGACGGCACTGTTTTTACTCGCCGTCCAGGCGAATAATGGTGGGGTGGCGTCGCCAAGGATTTTCCGGATTTCAATGGCTAAGAATTGTCCATTTTCTTGCCCAAGGGAAAGATCAAGCAGGGCCGCGCAATACGGTTCAGTATGGATGTGTGCGAGGGCTTCCTCAATACTTGCAGCACAGGTGACCGCAAAGCCCATGCGTTGAATCAATAAGCTGCCAATACGGCGGTTGGCAGCTTCGTCATCGACGAGGAGGATGCGTTGCAGGTATGCTTGCGAAGGATGTGGAGAAGATTCACCGGCCATTAAGAATCCAACGTTGAGTTTTTACTTGAGACTTTTGGGGATTGGAATTGTTCGGTGCCCAATGAATGAGACTGTTGGGTTGACTCATCG
>REDX01000087.1 GCA_007695355.1 Planctomycetota bacterium | reverse complement strand
ACGGACCAACCGGGTCTCTCTCTTTGGGCTTCTCCGTGAGCTCAGCGGCTCCGTGGAAGGAAATTCCACGGGGCAGACCGGCGACGATACACATGCGATCACAGAACGGCATTGGTGCCCCGGCCCAGGGTGGTCCACCATTGTGCATCCGCGTTGGAAAGGCCTTATTTTCTCTAGGGCTTGCGTGTCGGTTGGGGAATATCAGGACAGGGCAGGTTATATGTTTTTTGCGCGGTGGCAGTCACGCGCACTCAGGGCGCCCTTACCTTTCCGCCATTGAGTCACGATCAGCGATGGGTGCAGGCAGTTGGGCATCTGCCCCCCGCCAAAATAACACCGTGTCCTGGCTCCCCTGCCTGCCCCGCCCATCTGACTTGAGGGCCTTGCCCCTTGACCTGAGAACAGCCCCGCTTCCATGGGCCTAAAGTCGCAATAGACGGTTTGGCTAAAAGGATTTAGATTGAATGACTTGTGCTTCCTTTGCCCGCCATCGGTGATGCTCGGCCACTCTCTCGTTTAATCGTGGTCGCTTGCTCCGTTATATGCTGAATCTTTTGGGGCTTGATCTCCCGCATTCTCTCGCCATTTGTGGAATAATAATACCTAAACAGTTAGGCATAATAAGTGGCCTTTGATCAGCATGATATGTCCCAAGCGATGGGGGACCTGACGCTCATCGGTTGGTAGGTCCCAGGATTCTGTGCTTCAATGAATGATGCCTCAAGTGGTTCATGCGAGGTTGAATTTAGGCTTGTTCCGCGTAGTAGGTGCTTCATTATGCAGCCCTTGGCAGAGTCGTCGACCCCTGCTTTGCTGGAGGAATTATGAGCCGTCTCAGTGTTGTAAGCGTTTTTGTTGGCATCGCCCTGCTCTCCCCGGGCCTACAGGCCCAGGATATACCTACTACCCCCGGGTTTCATGGGAGCATATCCTGCGTGGGGGCACCTGGGCAGCGCTTTAATATGTACCTGCCTTCGGCCTACGCAGAGCATCCAGATCGCCTGTTTCCGGTATTATTAATTTCATCGCCTACAGCCAAGCCGCATACTCGGCGCTTTCGTGACTGGGCTGATGAACATGGCTTTGTGGTGATTGGATTACTTAATAGTCGTAATGGCCCCTACGAAAATAATATGCGTAATCAGGATGCAGTAGACGCCACCCTTGCGCTTCCCGCACTGCGCATGCATCCCCATCTGCGTTACGCTCTCGGGGGCAGTGGGGGCGGGTCATCGTCCATGGCATGGGTGGCTCGTAAGCCGGATCAGTTTGCTGGCCTCCATTTGGCGATTCATTCGGGTAGTGGTCAGGCAATGCCCAAACATTTGGTAATGTCTTTTTTTGCACGCGTTGATGATGAAACCCATCCCATTTCCGCCATTGATCAGGCTGTGGCCCGCTATCGACGTGATGGACATGTGCTCCTTTATGAACGTTTCCCCAGTGGTGGTCACTCTGGCCCGCCGGCGGAAGTACAGGAAGCTCATGTCAGTTGGATGTATTGGAATACCCTGCTGAATCATCCTAGGCACAGTCAGCAAGACATTCAGGCGGGCTGGCAGATTCTTGGCGAGCGCCATGCGCGCTTGGCTGGCCAGTCCGATCTGGCTAAACGGATGCGTGATTTAGAAATGCTCTTAGAGGTTGCCAGTATACGCGCTTCTCCCCTTGGCAGAGACTTCTTGGCCTTGTGGGTAGAAACCCTGACCGAGCAAATGACCACCGCCAGCACCGAACTTGAGCGCCTTTGGTTATTGGTTGATGCCAGTGAGAAGACTTGGTACCCCGGCGTTGAGAATAATGTGCGGCGCGAACACACAGCGGAATTACGGGCCCTTTCTCGTCAATCAGAATTACGCGATGAGATCGCGGCTTTTCAGGCTTATGGTAGGGCCAAGGAAATGGCGACTAATGCTCGCAACCCCCGTAGTCAAAATGAAGCAGCGCAGGCATTTAAGGCCATTGCTGAGCGTTTCCCTGGTACCCGTTATGGCGCCAAGGCTGCAGAGCGTTGATTGAGGCAATCACTGTGCAATAGTCCCTCCTCATTGGTCGTTCGTCGACGGCACAGAAGTGCAAGCCGTGCTCAGCGAAAAGCGAGCGATAACGGACGATCGACCGTAGGGGCTACTCGCAAGCCTGCCCCATCGCTGCAATCGCCGGATTTGCTGCGTCATTCGCCTTAGGCTCAGACGCGGCGCTTTACTAACGCTGGGCGTGAGCAGTCCATTGAGCGGTCTCACCATTATTTATTTTCAGGGCCGGTACTAGGCGGGTTCCAGTGTCGTGTCTTTGGGGACTTGGTGCTCCGTCATTTCGGCGACGGGGGCGCAGGCGCAGAAGAGATTGCGGTCGCCGTAGGCGGCGTCGATGCGGCCGACGGGGGGCCAGTATTTGCGGCTGGCTACCCAGGGCAGGGGGAAGGCGGCTTGTTCGCGGCTGTAGGGGCGCTGCCAGTCGGCGCTGGCGAGATCTTCGGCGGTGTGCGGGGCCAGGCGCAGGGGGGATGCGTCGACGGGGTGGTCGCCGCCGGCGATGGCACCGATTTCGGCGCGGATGGCGCGCATGGCGGCGATAAAACGATCAAGCTCTTCCTTGGGCTCGGATTCGGTGGGTTCGACCATGAGGGTGCCGGCCACCGGCCAGGAGACGGTGGGGGCATGGAAGCCGAAGTCCATGAGGCGCTTGGCGATGTCTTCGACTTCCACGCCGGCCAATTTCTTAAAGGGGCGGCAGTCGAGGATGCACTCGTGGGCAACCAGGCCAAGGGCGCCGGTGTAGAGGATGGGGAAATGTGCCCGCAGGCCGGCGGCGAGGTAGTTGGCATTGAGAATGGCCATGGCGGTGGCGGTGCTCAGGCCGCTTTCGCCCATGAGGGCGATATAGGCCCAGGAGATGGTGAGAATGCTGGCCGAGCCGTAGGGCGCTGCCGCCACCGGGCCAACCCCACCGGGCTGCGGTTGGTGGCTGGGGAGGAAGGGGGCAAGGTGTTCGGCGACGCAGATGGGGCCAACGCCGGGGCCGCCGCCGCCGTGGGGAATGCAGAAGGTTTTGTGCAGATTGAGGTGGCAAACATCGGCACCAATAAAGCCCGGCGAGGTCCAGCCGACCTGGGCATTCATATTGGCGCCGTCCATATAGACCTGGCCGCCGTGGCGGTGAATAATATCGCAGATGGAGCGGATGGATTCCTCAAAGACCCCATGGGTGGAGGGGTAGGTAATCATCAGGCAGGAGAGCTTATCGGCATGGGCGGCGGCCTTGGCGCTGAGGTCTTCGACGTCGATATTGCCGCCGTCGTCACAGGCCACCGGCACCACCTGCATGCCGGCCATAACCGCGCTGGCGGGATTGGTGCCATGGGCCGAGGAGGGGATGAGGCAGATGCGCCGGTGCTCGTCACCGCGGGAACGATGCCAGGCGGCAATGGCCAGGAGACCGGCATATTCGCCCTGGGCCCCGGAATTGGGCTGCAGGCTGGTGGCGTTGAGGCCGGTAATGGCGGAGAGCCAGCGCTCGAGGTCGGCGGCGAGGGCGGCATAGCCGGCCAGCTGTTGACTGGGGGCGAAGGGGTGAATGCGGGCAAAGCCGGGCAGGGTGAGGCTCAGCATTTCGGCGGCGGCATTGAGTTTCATGGTGCAGCTGCCGAGGGGGATCATCGAGTGGCAGAGACTCAGGTCCTGGCGCTCGAGTTGCTTGAGCCAGCGCAGCAGGCCGTGTTCGCTGCGGTGGGCGTGGAAAACCGGATGCTGGCAGAATGGACTCTGCCGGGCCAGGCTGCCGCGGATGGGGCTGGCCGCCCGGGCCAGTTCTTCGAGGTGCAGGCCGTGGTCTTCATGGCCGGCGAGGACGTGGATGAGATCGAGGAGGTCGTGATCGCCCATGCACTCATTGGCGGCGATGAGGACGCCGGCCTCGCCGCTGCGACGCAAATTAATTCGGCGCTCGCTAGCCCGGGAAATCGCCGCGTCGGCGGCTGGGGCGCTGTCGAATTCGATGACCAGGGTATCGAAGAAGTGTTCGTGGCGCAGACCCAGGCCAAGCTGGCGGGCGGCGGCGGCGATGGCGCAGGCGCAGGCGTGGATATGGGCAGCGATGGCGCGCAGGCCCTCGGGGCCGTGATAGACGGCATAGGCGGCGGCAATATTGGCGAGCAGGGCCTGGGCGGTGCAGATATTCGAGGTGGCCTTATCGCGGCGGATGTGCTGCTCGCGGGTCTGCAGGGCGAGGCGATAGGCCGGGCGGCCGGCGCGATCCCGCGAGAGGCCCACCAGGCGGCCGGGTAGGAGGCGCTTGTAGTCCTCCTTCACCGCAAAGAAGCCGGCGTGGGGGCCGCCACCGCCGAGGGGCACGCCGAGGCGCTGGGCCGAGCCGCAGACCACATCGGCTCCCCATTCGCCGGGGGGCGGTAAAAGGCAAAGGGCCATGGGGTCGCTGACCGCTACCATCAGGGCGCCGCTGGCGGCGGCGGCCTCGGCCAGGCCCTTGGGGCGTAGCACCCGGCCGCTGCTGCCGGGATAGGCGAGGATGACGCAGGCGTGCTCAGGGCCGGGGGCAAGCTGCTCGGCGGCCACCACCTCCACTGTAATACCGAGGGGCTGGCAGCGGGTTTGCACCACCGCGATAACCTGGGGATGGCAGTCGGCATCAATCTGAATGGCGCAGCGCTTGCCGCGATGGTGGGCATGGGCGAGGTGCACCGACTCGGCCACCGCCGTGGCCTCGTCAAGGAGGCTGGCATTGGCAATGGGCAGGGCGCAGAGGTCGGCAATAAGGGTTTGGAAGGTGGCCAGGCATTCCAGGCGGCCCTGGCTAATCTCGGCCTGGTAGGGGGTGTACTGGGTATACCAGCCGGGGTTTTCCAGGATGCAGCGCTGGATCACCGGCGGGGTGTGGCAGTCGTGATAGCCCAGGCCCAGGTAGCTGCGCCAGCTTTCATTGCGGTCGGCATAATCACGCAGGGCCTCCAGAACCTCGGCCTCGGAGCGGGGTTGGGGCAGGATGCCGCTGGGGATGGTGCTGCGGATGGAGGCGGGCACCGCCTGGTCCAGAAGCTCATCGAGGGAGTTAACCCCACAGGCCGCTAACATGGCGCTGAGCTCTGCCTGACGGGGGCCGATATGGCGGTTGAGAAAGCGATCGGGGTGGGCGAAAACGCTCATTGGGCATCCTGTCCGGGTTGGTAACCCGTGGGGGTGGAACACATTTCGCCGGCCTGCCGCAAAGGCATGCCGGTTGGCGTGATCCCCCGTACCAGGTGCCTGAGAGCGTTACTCCGTCGGCGGCCCCGTCGCCCAAGGGCGCGTGGCTCTCTCCAGGGGTGTCGTCGGGCAGCGGTCCTTCGGCCTGAGAGCGTTACTCCTTCGGCATCCCGAACCCCGGCAGTCACTGCCGAGCAGGAACTTCTCCCGCTGTCGTCATTCGACAAGGGCGATGGAATCACGGGCCGCCCCCCGGTCAAGGGGCGCTTACTGCTGTCGGTTGTGGCAGTGTTGGAGGCTTGTCTTCGCCCGCCGGGTATTTACTGCTGATCTGCCATCGTCCTCTATGGTCGATGGCTGCCCTTGGAATCCTGCAGAAATTGGTTCATTTTTACGGTGGTGTGTCGATAATAGGGTAACCTAGAGGTGCATTCCGCACCCCGATACCTTGGAGCAGCGCGGTGTCCGACGAACTCCGTTCCCTCAATGGCTTGACGCCCTCGGTTGGTCGCAGCGATGGACTGCGGCCCGCCAAGAGCATTGATCCTGATATGAGCGACGGTGGACACTCCCCCGAGTATCAGCCCAATGACTGGCGCGATGGTCGGGAGCCGGCAACCACCCGCATCCGTCGGCGCGAGGGCGGTGGCGGCGCTTCGGCGGACGATATTCCTTCACCCCTACAGGCCGAATTGGATCGTTTGCGCTCGGTGGGCGAAACTGCCACAGTAGACACAAAAAGTCTTCGTGGGAAGAAATACTATAGCGGCGATAGCTCTGCCTACCATCGTGCTGCGGCCGCAGATAGCGGACCAGACCTGCCTCCAGCTAAGGTTTACGAAGAGGAAGCCGAGACGCCCACGGGTACCGATCGGATAGATCTGCCTTCAGATTCCGATCAGTAATCGTCCGTCCAGCTCGCGCAGGGGATAGGTGTGCAAACAGCTGCCCTCTGGGCCCTCGCCGTCGGCCAGGCAAAAGGCCCAGCCATGGTGGGGGCAGCGCAATTTTCCGTCTTCAAGATTTAATTGCTGGCTGCTCTGCTGATCAGGGACTAGGGGCAGATTGCGATGGGGGCAGACGTTTTTGACGGCATACCAGCCATCGTGGCTGCGCACCACGGCAATGCGCCGCGCTCCCAGGTGCACCACCCGTGCCGCCGAGACCGGCCAGTCGTCGCTGGCGCCAATGTCGCGCCATTCGTATTCATCGTCAAAACTCATACACGGTCCTCAATGCGCCTGGCTTTTGGCGCGGCTGCGGCGAATGATGCCGCCATCACCAGGTTTCGGCGGGGCGGGTCAGGGTAATATGGCGCAGTTCGATGTCGCCTTCGCTATCCCGGCGCAGGTGGGTGCCAACGCTGGCTCGTCGCTCTCGTGCTGACTGGCTGATCAGCGAAGCGATGGTAATCATATTTTGCAGCTCCCAGCCCGCTGGCCCATCAAGGGCACCGCGGGCCTGATGCTCAGACCAGAAACGCAGGGTGCGCTGGGCAGTGGCGATGCCCTCGTCATCGCGGGCAAGGCCAACCTGGCGCCACATCAGGGCGCGCAGGCTGCGCATAAGGTCTTGGATATCAAGCTGCCGGCTGGCCAGCGGGTAATGCGGATGATCGATGCGCACGCGGCCAGCAAAGCCGCCTTCGGCAGCGGCGCGCAGGCCGGCCCGGCGACCGCACACCAAGCCCTCGAGGATGGAATTGGAGGCCAAGCGATTCGCTCCGTGTAAACCGGTACAGGCGACTTCACCGGCGGCAAGGAGGCCAGGTAGCGTGGTGTCTCCGTCAACACCCGCCAAAATGCCACCGCAGTGATAATGGGCACTGGGATGAACTGGGATCCACTCCTTGGCGATATCGATGCCAAATTCAGCCAGGCCTTGAAAAATGGTGGGGAAGCGCTGACGCAAAAAATCGCCGCCGAGGTGGGTGGCGTCAAGCCAGACATGACTAAAGCGGGTACGGGCAATTTCGGCGATAATCGCCCGTGATACCACATCGCGCGGGGCCAAATCTTTTTGTTCATGATAGTTAGCCATAAAGGCTTGGCCGTCATGGTTTTTCAGGATTGCCCCCTCGCCGCGCATGGCCTCGGTGATTAAGAGTCGCGGCGCCCCGGCGACATAGAGAGCCGTCGGGTGGAACTGCATGAATTCCGCATCGGCAATGCCGGCCCCGGCGCGGTAGGCCATGGCCAGACCATCGCCGGTGGCAATGGGAGGATTGGAGGTTTCGCGCCAGATACGCCCGCAGCCGCCAGTGGTAAGAATGGTTGCCCCAGCGAGGGCACCGTAGACTTCCCCCCGCCGCTCATAGAGAGCACCGCAAACCTTGCCGCCGCGGTCAAGCAGATCGAGGGCAAAGGCATGTTCGCGGACCGTAATCGCAGGGTGATCCATCACCGCCGCGGTGAGGGCGCGCACCACCTCGGCCCCGGTTTGATCGCCGTGGGCATGGAGAATGCGGCGAAAACGGTGTCCGCCCTCGCGGGTCAGGTCTACCTGGCCCTGGGCTTCGCCGTCGAAACGGCAGCCATAACGGCGCAAAAATTCGATCGCCTGGGGGGAATCGGCAAGGATGGTTTGGGTTTCTGCTACTGCACAGAGACCGGCGCCAGCGGCCAGGGTGTCTTCAAAGTGGGCCTGGATGCTATCGCCAAGGTCCCGCTCGTGCGCCTCCAGAACTGCTGCTACCCCACCCTGGGCGTAGCGGGTATTTGATTCGGGAAGTTCGCCCTTGGTGAGTAGCAGAACTTCGCAGCCGCTCTCGGCGGCGGCCAGGGCGGCACTTAATCCCGCAATGCCTGAGCCCAGAACTAAGACATCGGCCTCAAGGTGCGGCTTACGGCGCAAGTCGAAGCCGATGAGGTAGCGGGGGCTGGGGATGCCAGGGAGGTGCAGACAGTCCATCGAAAACTTTCAGCAGGCCGGGGTTTGTTGAGCCGAAGACGCGGCCCCAAGTTGACGGACCAGCTCGCAGAAGGCCCGCCCGCGGGCAGCGAAATCCTCAAACTCACCGAAGGAGGCGCAAGCGGGAGCTAAGAGTACGCAGCCCACCCCCCGGTGTTGTTTCTGCAAGTCGGTAAGCGCCGCGCTGCAGGCAGCTGCCAGATTTGGGTGCGTGGTGGCGGCTAATCCCAAGCTTCGACAGCCGGCAGCCAAGACTTTGGCGGCCTCACCAATGAGGTGGATATGGGCCTGGCGCTGGCCCAAGAGTCGCAGTAACCCATCGAAATCGGCTCCCTTATGGTGGCCGCCAAGAATGATCGCCAGCGGACCGGGGATGGCGTTTACCGCCGCCATACTGGCCAGGGGGTTGGTGGCGATGCTATCATTTATAAAGCGGATCCCCCCCAATTGGTGAACGGGCTCCAGGCGATGGGGGAGGGGCGTAAAGCGGCGGCAACGGTCGGCAATAAGCCCAGGACTCAGGCCTTTGGCGAGGGCTGCGCTGGCAGCGAGGGCGGCATTTTCCGCATTATGCCGCCCCAACAAGGGCAGCTCGCAGAGCTCCATGAGGGTCTCGCCATGGGGCAGGGCGAGGCGCTTATCGCACACCCGTACCTGGGGCAAAAGCTTCGCCGCCTGGGCCGGGTTGGGCTGATATCCTCGGCCAAGGACCAAGGCCGGCGCCCAATCGAGGAGTTGTAGTTTGGCTTGGTGGTAGTCGCTGAGATCGGGGTGCCAATCCAGGTGATCGCAGTCCAGCTGGGTGAGGATGGCGATATCGGGATGAAAGGGATCCTGGCTGAGGTAGCGCAGCTGAAAGGAAGACAACTCGCAGACCACCGGCGCTTCAGGCCCACGCAAGTGGAGGTGCTCAAGTAGCGGCGTCCATGAATTGCCGGCCACCGGCCAATCGAGAAGTTGGCCGAGAAGGGCAGCGGTGGTGCTCTTTCCCTTGGTCCCGGTAATGGCGATGCGCGGCCCGCGGTGGGCTCGGGCAAAGATGGCTTCGGCGCTGGTAAGGGGGGGCAGGGGGCATTGATCAAGGGCGCGCGGCGGCACCGCCGGCGAGACCACCAGCCAATCGAGCTCATCAATTAATACCGGCTCGGGGGCAGGCAGCCAGCGGATCTCGGTATGGGCGGCAAGGAAGGCGGCTTCAGGACTTCCCGTTTTCGCTGGCTGGGCATCAATAATCCATGCCAGTCTCGCGCCCTCGCCGAGGAGGTACTGGGCCAGGGCAAGGCCGCCACCGTGCCGACCAAGTCCCCAGATGCCCACCCGCTGGCCGCGCAGGCCCCCCGGGCCCGGCGCTGGGCGAAAGGGCAGGGGTTTGAGGCTCATGGGCTGGCGATGGGGGCCTGGCTGGCGCATACCGTGAGGGCATTCACCAGGGTTTCATGAATGCCCAACATCCGGTCAAGCCCAACAATCTCAAAAACTTTGCGGATCGGCGGTGATGGTCGGAAAAGATGGAGGTGAAGGCCGGGGTTTTGGCTGCTAATGCTGGCCAAGCCACCCAGGGTGCTGAGGGCCGAGGAATCAAGGAAGGTTAATTGGGCAGCATCAACGATGAGGGTATCTGCCCCACCGGCGCGTAGGCCCTGGATGCGCTGTTGTAGGGGACGGCAGCTTTGGTGATCCAGGCGCTGCGGAAAGGGGATAATGGGAATGCGATTGCTGGGCCCTAAAACATAGGCATAGGGGCCGCTGATCGGAGTGCCAGCCGGGCCCACCCGGGCCCGATCGAGAAAGGCACCACCAGCAGGGTAGCCATAGCGGCGCATGCAGCTGACATTGATAAAGGCATTGGCCACCGCCACCGCATTGCGCGGATTGGTGGCGGCTGCGCTAATCGCCAAGGTGGGCACTGCTAGAGCATCGCCGCCGCCGGCCTGATAAGGTAAAACCACGGGATAGGGGTGCATCGCCATGGCTGGCAGTCTCCACACGGTGGCGGGGAGATGATCGGGCATCCTCCGCAAAGCAGCAGAAAAATGGAGCGGGCGAGGGGAATCGAACCCCCGTCACCTGCTTGGGAAGCAGGAGCTCTACCATTGAGCTACGCCCGCGCGATACATCGCGAAGCCTGGATTGTGATCCCAGCTCGGGGGCTGCAAGTACAATCGGCCGCCCCCTCCAAGCCCAGTTGAGATGGCATAGCCGGCGAGGCAGCTTCAAACACGACATGTATCACCTATTCATTTATTCATCAGTTTATGCATGGCTGCAGCTTTGTGCATGCCCTTATCTTCAATCTCTTGAATCACGCTGATTCCCACTCTTTCTTGATAAGGTAATGGAGTATTTACTTTCTGGCAGGGGCACCCTGTCAGGTGATGCCCCCGCTCATCCATACCTATCCGCGGATTTAATCGTCGGCGCGGTTTTGCGGCACCGGCACGTAGAGTTGGCCGCCTTGTTCTTTGAAGGTTTCGCTCATTTCTTTCATGCCGTTCTTGGCATACTCACGAATTTCTTCGGTGATCTTCATGGAGCAGAATTTAGGGCCGCACATCGAGCAGAAGTGGGCTTCTTTGGCGCCGGGGGCGGGCAGGGTTTCGTCGTGGAAGGCGCGGGCGGTGGAGGGGTCTAGGGAGAGATTGAATTGGTCTTCCCAGCGGAAGGAGAAGCGGGCCCGGGAGAGGGCGTCGTCGCGCACCCGGGCTGCCGGGTGGCCCTTGGCCAAATCGGCTGCGTGGGCGGCAATTTTGTAGGTAATCACCCCGGTTTTCACGTCGTCGCGATTGGGCAGGCCAAGGTGCTCCTTGGGCGTGACATAGCAGAGCATGGCGGTGCCATACCAGCCAATCATGGCGGCGCCAATGCCCGAGGTAATATGGTCATAACCGGGAGCAATATCGGTGGTGAGGGGGCCCAGGGTGTAGAAGGGGGCCTCGTGGCAGCATGCCAGCTGTTTCTCCATATTCTCTTTGATCAGGTGCATGGGCACGTGGCCGGGGCCCTCGATCATAACCTGGACATCCTGAGCCCAGGCGCGGGTGGTGAGTTCGCCCAGGGTTTCCAGCTCGGCAAACTGGGCGGCGTCATTGGCATCGGCAATGCAGCCGGGGCGCAGGCCGTCGCCGAGGGAGAAGGAAACGTCGTAGGCCTTCATGATTGCGCAGAGCTCGTCGAAGTTCTCGTAAAGGAAGCTCTCGCGATGGTGGGAGAGGCACCACTTCGCCATAATTGAACCGCCGCGCGAGACAATGCCGGTGACCCGTTGGGCGGTGAGCGGCACATAGGCCAGGCGCACCCCGGCGTGGACGGTGAAATAGTCAACGCCCTGTTCGCACTGCTCAATAATGGTGTCGCGGTAGATTTCCCAGGTTAGGTCCTCGGCGATGCCGCCCACTTTTTCCAAAGCCTGATAAATCGGCACCGTGCCCACCGGCACTGGGCAGTTACGGATAATCCATTCCCGGGTATTGTGGATGTGCTTGCCGGTGGAGAGATCCATCAGGGTGTCGCCGCCGCAGCGGATCGACCAGACCATTTTCTCGACCTCTTCGGCGATCGAGGAGGTGACCGCCGAATTGCCGATATTGGTATTAATTTTCACCAAGAAATTGCGGCCAATAATCATCGGCTCTAGTTCTGGGTGATTGATATTGCAGGGGATAATGGCGCGGCCGCGGGCGATTTCTTCGCGGACAAATTCCGCAGTAATCTGTTCGGGAATGCTGGCGCCAAAGCTTTCCCCCTTGCTGACCGCATCGCGAATTTCCGAGCGCTTGAGGTTTTCCCGGATGGCAACGTATTCCATTTCGGGGGTAATGATACCGCGACGGGCGTAGGCCATTTGGGTGACCGCAACCCCGCCTTTGGCGCGCAGGGGGCGTGGGGGCACGGCGGGGAAGGCGTGAATCTGGCCCACCTCGGCCATCTGCACCCCATTGTCTACAGGTTTAATATCTCGTCCTTGGTACTCTTCGACATCACCGCGGGCGCGCACCCAGGCATCGCGGTGGCGTTCAAGGCCGCGGCTAATGTCGATGACCGCGGAGGAATCGGAATAGGGGCCGGAGGTGTCATAGACCCGCACCGGCTCTTCGCCGCTATCGGGATGCAGGGGGATTTCGCGGAAGGGCACCCGCAGTTCAGGAAACTGTGTGCCCCTTTCGTAGACCTTATGGCCGCTATCCAAGGGGCCGGTGGTGACGCTGAGATCTTGGGGCTTGATGGTTTGAGACATGGCTGGACTCCGGTGCGGGAAAGGGGAAAACGCGCCAGGAGTCCGTCGACGAAGCCCTACAGCAATACTGTAAGACAGGCCAATCCCTTCGGCGGTACGAACCGCATCAGGTTCAAGGGGTCGGCGAATCCGCCCTCTCAGGTCGTTATCGACCTCCCCCTGGCAAGCATAAACCTGCTGCCGAGGGCCGCCATGCAAGAGGCGAAATTGCAACAGCGTGAATTGAGCGACAAATCTCAGTCGCTCGTTTCTAACTTCCCGTCTTGGTTTCGCTGACTTCGGCGCTTAGTTGAGCGATGAGTTGGGCGTAGTCGGGATCGGTGGCCAGTCGTTCCTCGGCGATGTGCAGACTGTGGAGAACGGTGGAATGATCGCGTCCGCCAACCATGCCGCCGAGGGCGACTAAGGAGTGTTTGGTCAATCGTCGGCCAAGCAGCAGCGCCGCTTGTCGAGCCATTACAAAAGGGCGCTGCCGGTGCTTGCTGGCGACATCGCCTGGGCGCACGCCGTAGGCCCGGGCGGCGACGCTAATAATGCGATCGAAACTGGTTTGTGTGGGTTGGGCCCCGGCTGATGAGCCGTCCTGGAGATGTCTGGCCAGTTCAAGAACCTGGTGCATATTGCCACCGTGAATGCTCAGTTGATGGCTGAGTTCAGAATCGTTGCGCTGCAGGGCGCTATTGCCAGCGAGTTGCCGCAAGAAGCGCAGTTGGGTTTCCATTACCGGTGGATCAATCGAAATACTCATTCCCCAGGCCAAGCGAGAGCTCACCCGTTCCTCTAATTGGGGGATGCGCTTGGGTGCATGACGGGCAGTAAACAGGAGTTGCTGGCCAAGTTCAAGGGCGCGATTGATCAGAAGGTACAGTTCTTCTTGGGCGATTTGCCGCTCGCTTAAGGCTTCCATCCCATCAATGGCGAAGAGGGAGGCCTGATCGATTTGTCGTCGTAGCGGTGAGTCGTCAGGATTTTGATGCAGTTCAGGCACTACCGTGCGCACAAAATCGCTGCCACTGCAGGAGAATACGGCTTCAGCACCGGCCTGCTCAGCAAGGGAATGCGCCACGGCATGGAGGAGATGGCTTTTCCCCACCCCCCGTGGGCCATAAATGAAAAGCGGATTGTGCAGTACTCCAGGTGCTTCGCTGATGGCGCGACAGGTGGCATGGGCAAATTGATTGCCGGGATCGGCAAGGAAATTCTCAAGGCTGGGACGCGGTGCCTGCAGCAGTGGCAGTTGTTTGTCTGGCGGCGGGCCGCTTTCTTGGCTATAGGGGTCTGCCTCGGTAATGGTTTCTAACTGCAGGCCAAGTTCAGTGGCGAGTTCCTGGCAGGGGCCGATGGCATAGAGGTCAAAGACTTGTCGCCAGGCTTCATTGCGCACGCGCAGTGACCATACTCTGCCGGATAAACGCATGCCCAAAGCGGGAATCAGAACACTGCCAATACTCACCGGCAGAGCCTTACGCAGGAGGCGACGAATCAGTCGCAGATCGGGGTTGGCGCTGGTCGGTGGCATGGGATACCCATACTCTGTGACAGCGCGGCTACAGCAACCTTGGCCTTATCGCGGCGCCCCGGGCGCGGGCTAACTGCCGCGGCGGCTGCGGCGGGGTGGCTCCTCGCCGAGAACGCCGCGATCTCCCGCGCCATCGATGCGTAGTAAAATTTCCCATTGGAAGACCATGCTATTGTCCTGGATGCTTGATCCTAAATCTTGGACCGAGCGAATGGCCGGGTGATGCCGCGTTAATTGCGCACGAAAGTCGTCGAGAACCGCACCTAAAGATCGGCCGCCGCTGGCCTGGGCAGACCCGCTCATGAGGATACGGATATTATCGCCGTCAGCGCTGAGTTGGTAGCGATTGATGGTGACCCGGCGCTGCTGGGGATCGATACTGAGGGCGACTGCGGCGAGAAATTCATTGGCTGCTTTACCAGGGGCGAGTTGATATTGCAGGAATTGGAGGCGGGCGCGGTCTCGCTCTTTCTCGTCAATGAGGGCGCGTAGGTCACGTTCTCCGGATTCGGCCAGGGGGACCAGGCCATGGCCAGGGGCGGCCAGCCTCTCGGCCACTCTGGCGGCGACGCCGCTGGCATGCCATTGGCGGGCAAAGGCCAACAGCATGAGCGCCACCGCCGCAACCGCGGCGACGCGTAATACCCCATGGGTGGACCAATAGGCCTTGCGTTCGTCGCGCGCCTGTTGCATGACATCTAAGGGCAGGCTGTTGCTGCGGGCGGCGCCAATCACCGTGGCCCAGGGGCTTGGCAGAGCCACCATGCGGTCTAGGGCATCTTGATCGAGCTTGGCGGTGGCACCGGCGAAGGGATTAAGCAATCGAACCTGCCAGCCGCTTCGCTCCGCTAGCGCCTCAATAAATCCAGGTATTTGGCCGCCGGCCCCAGCAAGGTGGCAGACCGTGGGCTTAAGGGCTGGAACCTTGAGCTGGGCGCTGGCGTAGCGCAGCACCGAGGTAATGCTGGCTGAGAGACTATTGGCAGTGCTGCGAATGAGATTGCGCACATCATCTGGGGCACCGAGACCAACGCGAGCTACCAAAACTTGGGCCTCATCGTTTTCAATGCCGCGGAGGCGGGCAATGCCCTCGACGATATCATCCATGCCGCCACGATGGGTGCGCACGAATAACAAATCGCCGCCTTGGACCACTGCAATGTGGGTATGCTTGCCACCGCAGTCCACCAGCAATTGGCAGCCCTCGGCATCCTCGGCGGCCTGTAAGGCCCAGCCGGCGTAGAGGCCACAGGCAGGGCCGCTGAGTCTAGCCAAGGTACCGCCGTGGGGTTTCAAGGCTGCTTGCAGTCGCTCTACTAGGCCGCGTTTGGCAATGCCAACCAGTAAGCGGATATCATCTCCCGGACAGGGGGTGATGAGATGATTGGTGAGGATATCCTCGACATTGGGAACCACGCTCATCAGTTCAAAACGGATAATACGCGGCAGCCGATCCAGGGGGCAGGGCCCCTGAACCATGGTTTGCATAAGCAGGTCGGCGTGCTGCAGGAGCACGGTGACACGGCCAAGATTGGATGGCAGCGGGGCCAGGCTTAAGGCCTCAATGGGATCGCCATCGGCGGTGATGGGCACGCTGCCAAGGGCGGTAATGGCGCCATCGTGCATGCAGCAATAGCGGATGGCCCGACTGGTGATCTCCAAGGCGGCAGTCATGATGCTCCTCTGTCGTTGCGAGTACCCGATCTCCCAGACTGTGACAGCCCCTGCGCCGGCGTCCACGGCGAAGGTGGTTTGGGAGTTCGCGGTGTTTCCAATGCTATGGCCCGGGGCTTGGCCGGGCTGTGGGGGAATCCGTCAATGGCGGTAAGACGGGACTTGCAGGAGGTTCCAATTTCTTTACGGCCGAAAAGCAGCTAACTTCCCGGCGTAGAGAGAGTAGCTTTTATGGGGTCATCGCATACGGCGCTGCCGACGTCTTGGATGCACGTTCGCGCGCTGGCCTAAGCCTTACTGGCATCGAGAAATTTGAGGTGGGGGGAGAGCCTGTGCCGCGTTTACTTGCCGCTATGATTAGCGCCAATTTGTTGGTTACGGTGCTGGTCTCCTGGATAATCCTATTGCGCCAGGATGAGAGCAGCGCCCGTCGTGGCGGCGGGGTGCAGGCGGTACCGGTGGTAGTGGCCGCCATCGAACGGGGCAGCCTGCGCGAACGCCGCTTTTTTTCTGGCTCTCCTGCTAACGCGCAGACAGGAATTGCTGCCGTAGCGTGAGGAAAAGAT
>REDX01000172.1 GCA_007695355.1 Planctomycetota bacterium | reverse complement strand
GCTTTTCCCGAAGAAATGCGCGAGCAACTGCAGACGGGCGTCCAATTCCAGGGCCCCCACCCCGCCAACCCCAGCCAACCGGCCCTCTATCGGGTAGCCGCCCGCGAAGAGGATGAGGTGGTGGCGGATGCTAACCACGTCCTCGCTGGCATTGACCTTCACTTTGCCGTCGACGTGGTCGAGGTGCGCGATGCCACCGCCGAAGAGATTGCTGCTACCAAATAGGCGCTTTTCGGTTGGTCTCAGAAACCCTGCGCGCAAGGCCCCGCCTTGTCCGCAGGGTTTCTTTTTCTGGCGGTAGACGATTGGATATTCGGCGACCAGCGAGCGTCGTCGCTGCTCTCTGGTCGTTCGCTAATCACCGTGGGACTTGCTTATGCGCTGGGGCTCAGGGTTTCAATGCTAATGCGCGCTGCTACCTGTTCGGCGAGATGCTTAAAGGCGCGGCCAGAGTGACTGTGGGGATGGGCCAGGACCACTGGGGTGCCGTCGTCGCCGCATTCGCGCACCGCTGGCTCGAGGGGAACGGCGCCGAGGAAGGGAAGGTCTTCTTCGGCGGCGTACTGCTGGGCGCCGCCCTTGCCAAAGATGGGGGTGGAGGTCCCGCATTCGGGGCAGATGAAGGCGCTCATGTTCTCAACGATGCCCAGTATGGGCACCTCAAGCTTGCGGAACATGGTGACCCCGCGCTGGGCATCGAGAAGGGCTATAGTTTGTGGGGTGGAAACCACCACCGCCCCCTGCAGGGGCACGGTTTGGGCAAGGGTCATCTGCACATCCCCGGTGCCCGGGGGCAGGTCCACCAGTAGGTAATCTAGTTCACCCCACTCGACATCGGTAATGAATTGTTTAATCGCGCCCATGAGCATCGGCCCGCGCCAGATCATGGCGGCCTTTTCGTCCACCAAAAAGCCCATGGAAATCATGCGTACCCCGTGATTTTCCAGCGGGATCATTTTCTTATTGGCAACGAAGGGCTCGCGGTTAATGCCCATCATGCGGGGGATGGAGGGGCCGTAAATATCGGCATCGATAAGGCCAACCCGGGCCCCACTCATGGCCAGGGCGCAGGCGAGGTTGACGGTGACCGTGCTTTTGCCCACGCCGCCCTTGCCCGAGGCCACCGCAAAGACGTGGCGCACCGTCGGCAGGACATCGTCTTTGACCTTTTTCTGCGGCACCTCAGCGCTCACCGCAATCTCCACCTGCGCTACTCCGTCGACGCTGAGGGCGGCGTTTCGGCACTGGTCTTCAAGTTCTTTTTTCACCGGGCAGGCATTGGTGGTAAGAACCAAGTCAAAGCTGGCGACCTGGTTTGCGATGCGCAGATTGCGCACCATATTCAGGCTCACCAGATCCTTATGCAGATCCGGGTCGATGACGGTGGAGAGGGCTTGGCGCAGGGCCGCAAGCTGATTTTCGATGCTCGACATTGCTGCTCCTTCACGTCCGTACGGTGCTAGGCTGGCGGTGATGGGCTCCCTGCAAGGGGCAGACTCGGCGCGAATAGCGGCATCACCCCTGCGTCTTTTATCCCGCATGGCCCCGGGACTGCAGCACGGGGGTTTCCTGGTAGCGGTTGCACCGTCCCCGCCGGGGTTAGCGTGTCGCCCATGCTATTCGACCGCAGCGGTGCTACCTATGTCGGCAATCTGGGACCGGTGCCCTTATTTGTGCACCCCAGTGCCCTCTTTCTTCTGGTGCTGGTCTACTTGCTGTTTCAGCCCCAGGATCCCATCACCTTTGTGATTCTGGTGACGGTGCTGGTGCTGGCCATTGTCCTGCATGAAATGGGGCATGGCTTGATGGCGCGCTTTCTTGGGGCCCAGGGGGTAACAATTACCCTGATGGCGATGGGCGGTTTGTGCTCGAGTTATCGCGAGCGCGATCGCCATTTTGGCGAGATGTTGATCCTCGCCGCCGGTCCGGCGGTGAGTTTTGCCCTCTGGGGTTTGTCCCTGGGGGCCATGTACCTGCTCGGCGAACACGCCCCGCACCGCCTCATCGATAACGGTGTGCCAACCCTGCTTATGCAGTTTTTATTCTACAATGCCTGGATTAATTTTTGGCTGGGGGTCTTTAATTCCTTGCCCATCTATCCCCTTGATGGCGGGCAGTTCCTCTTCCATTTGATGCGCCTGTGCCGGGTGCGCTGGCAGGCCACCCATCTGATCTCCTTCTATCTCTCCCTGGTCTTCGTTGCCCTGGTCTTGTCCTGGCGCTTGTGGGTAGGTGGCGGGCAGATTGATGCCGGCTTTATGTGGGTGGCTTTCTTGTTGGGCTATTTGCTCTACAACGCCCACGTCTATCTCATGCAGCGTTAGGAATTCCCATGCCCACCGTGCTCTCCGGCATTCAGCCCTCGGGTCAACTCCACCTCGGCAATTGGGCTGGCGCCATCCGTCAGTTTGTCGATCTCCAGCGCGACCACGATCTCTTTGTCTTTGTCGCCAGCTACCATGCGCTTACCACCACCCGCGGCGAGGAACTGCGCAGTGCCACCCGCCAGGTAGTGATCGATTACCTGGCCTTTGGCTTGGATCCGCACCGGGCCCACATCTATCTGCAGCAGGATGTTCCCGAGGTCACCGAATTGGCCTGGATTCTCTCCTGCGTCTGTCCCAAGCATCTGATGGATAAGGCGGTGAGCTTTAAAGATAAGGTAGCCCGGGGGCTATCGGCCTCGGTGGGGCTCTATACTTATCCCATTCTGCAGGCCGCCGATATTTTGATTGTCGATGCGGATCTGGTGCCGGTGGGCAAGGATCAGGTGCAGCACATTGAAATCACCCGCGATCTCGCCGCCAAGTTTAATCACCATAGCGGGCAAGAGGTTTTCAAGCTGCCCGATTATCGCTTGGCCGAGCACGCCCAGGTCCTGCCTGGGGTCGACGGTGAGAAGATGAGTAAAAGTTACGGCAATACCATCGATCCCTTCATGGAGGAGAAGGCCCTGCGCAAGCGGATAATGAAAATTGTCACCGATCCCACGCCTCAGGAAGAGCCGAAGAATCCTGAGAGCTGCACGGTTTTTCAAATTTTCCAGGGTGTGACCGGGGCTGGTGATCCGCGCAGTCAGGCGCTGGCCGATCGTTACCGCGCCGGCGGCATGGGCTACGGCCATGCCAAGCAGGATCTTTACGAACTTTTAATGGACACTTTTTCCGAAGCGCGGCAACGTCGTGCCCAATTGATGGCTCATCCGGCTCAGGTCGACGAGGTGCTTGCCATGGGTGCCGCCGCCGCCCGCGAGCGCGCAGCTCAGGTTATGGCCCGGGTGCGCTCCGCTGCTGGTCTTTAGTCTCGGGTGTCTGATCTTCTAGCCTGCGAGGTTGTCTATGCGTATGGTTCTCGCTGCCCTCATCCTCTGCCTGGCTGCCTGCGGCGATGGCCGATTCGCCTATGTGGTTGACGCTGATGGTGAACTGCGCCAACAGACACCGGAGGTTATGCGCGAGCAGGACGAAAGGCGATTGGCCGCCCTACTCAGCCGTCGCCTGGAGGGGCTTAGCGAGGTGGTGGTCGATATTGTTGGCTTGCCTCAGGCCCAGCGCGACGAGGCGAGCGGGGTTTTGGAATGGCGTTATGCCCAATCCCTGGCCCAGGTGGTACTGGTAACGACGCTCAGCGACGAGGCCCTGCTCGCCGAGGCTCAGAGCTTAAGCGAGCGCTTCCTGCGCGACCGCCGTCTCAATTTTAGTGCCACCTACGCGGCAGAGGTTTCCCGGCGTGAACCGGGCGAGCGGCCGCCAGGCCAGGATTACACCATTCAGCACGGCGATACCCTGGCGCGCATTTCCAGCGTCTTCTATGGTTCTGCCGACCACTGGCGCCTGATCGAGCGCGCCAACCCCGGTCTGGATCCGGCGAATCTGAAAGTGGGATCGGTGATCCGCATTCCCGACCGGGACTAAACCTACGCGGAGCTTGTGGCAATGGCCGCAAGCCGATGGGAAATGAGCGCCCATCGTCCACCGCTTATTGTGGCGACGGTGGTTTTTAGATGGCGCCGGCTCCATTGGCTGCCCGGAGGTCGGGACGGCTACCCATGAGGCGGCGGTAGTAGGCGCGCACGAGGTGATTATTGGGGGCGACTAGGCAGGTGCCGCGGAGAATGCTGGCGACCTGGGGCCGGCTGATCTTGACCTTGTGATCGGGATCTAGAAGGCGCGGATCAAAACGGGCTTTGTGCAGGGTGGCGAGGGCGAAGTAGAGGGGGGTAAGGCAGAAAAGGCGAATGCGGTAGGCCGAACGGGGCAGGGCGAGGCAGTAGGCGAGGGCATCGTCGAGGTGGGCCTGGGCCTTGGCGATGAGGGCCTGCATGACCTGCTGCGCGGCCTCGGCGTGGGCGGAATCGAGGAGATCTTCGGGGCGGATGCCGTGGACCTGGCAGAGGTCGCGGGGGACAAAGCTCCAGCCGCGCCGGTGATCATCGGCGACATCTTTAATAATATTGGTGAGTTGAAGGCCGAGCCCAAAGCTGGTGGCCAGGGATTTCATGCGCCGGTAGTGGCGCTGCCGCAGGCGACGATGATGGAGGGGGAAAAGGTCGCTTAGGAGGTGGCCAACGGTGCCGGCGACAAAGTAGCAGTAGCGATCGAGGTCGCTGAGTTTCAGCAGGGCGCTGGTGCCCTGGCTGGCCCGGTGCACCGCCTGATCACTGCTGAAATCCGCCATGCCTTGGCACATTTCCCGCACCCAGGGGGCGATGGCCTGCTGCACCGCCGGGCTGAAGGCGCGAAATTCGCTGACCGTCCTATGGGCATCTGCGGTGAGTGCGGTATCCGGGCTTTCGTCACGCAGGGGGGCGAAGATGGCTTCAATTTCGGCGGTGTCGCCATCCTCAAGGCTGGCGCTAAAACGTTGCAGCAGGGCCTGCTTGCGTTCGGTTTCCAGGCCTGGGTGATCTTCAATGGTGTCGGCGATACGGCAGAGCAAATAACTGATCAGCACCTGGTAGGCGCAGTCCCGGGGCAGCAGGCCAATGCATGCGGCAAAGGTCCGGCTGACCAGGGGCAGCATGGATTCGCAGAAGGCGCGATGCTCGGGATTGGCGGGCTCACTCATTCGTTTGTCGTCGCATTCGGCTCGGGAATCAGGTGGGGAGGCCAGAGGGGGTCGCCGCCGGCATCGCTGATGCGGGTAAGGACCGCTTCCAGGGGGGGCTGAACGAGGGCAGCACGATGGACCACGCCCGCCGCATCCACCCATAGATCCATCACCTGTTCTCCATGCTGATATACCTCCAGGCGCAGACAAGGGTGGGGGCCGTAAACCCCAACAAAATCGGGAACCGCCTCGATGACTCGGTATTCCAGATGCTGCTGAACTAGGTAGGGTGCTGTCGGTTCTAGGCCCAGGGAAAGCTGACTAAAGACGGTGCCAGGCTCAAGGCCCACTGGCATAACTAAGGCAAAGATCATGCCGGTGGTCTGATGTGGGGTGATGTGGTCAAGACGGGTTTGCCCCGAGCCAATGGTGGGAATGTGATAATGGAGCAGGAGTCCTTGGTTGTCGACTGACCCCCGCAGTAATCCGCTGAGGCCGGCGAAGCTGCCATCGGCACTCAGGGCGCTTAGACGCCAGCGATCGTCCAACTCCACCCCTAGGTCAAGGGCAAGTTGGCCTTCAAGACCGAGGCGTGAGAGCATGTCGAGTCCAGGTAATTGCGCTCCGCGTTCGATGCGCAGAGAGCTGAATACGAAAAAAAAGGTGTCCCGCCAGCCTAAGCTTTGGCTGAAACTGGCGAGCGTCTGAGCTTCACCGCTGCGGCGGATCTCCCAACGGTAAATGCGGTCTTGGTGGGCCAGCAGGGTGGCGCCAATATCGCCAGGCGGGATGCCGAAGAGGACGCGCGCCACCCGGGGCCGTAAATGAATGGCAAGGGCGCCGAGGCAGCAGATGACCACCAGCACGCGCAGCGTATTTCCTGGGCTCATGGTCGTGGTCCTGGGGCAGCGAAGGTGAAGAGGCTCAAGCTGAGGCCAATGCTGCGATCAAAATTACGGCCATCCTCATCCCAGCTATAGCCCGCGGTGACCGCCGCTTCACCGTCGGTAAAGCGCCGGCCAAGGCTGAGCTCAATGCCGTCGACGGTTTTCCCGCCGGGGCGCAGAGTGAAGACGGATTCGGTGGTGTAGCGATTGCCGATGAGACGGCTACGCAGGCGGTGTTCCCAATCCCGCTGGCGATCTCCATCGATGCGGGTGCCGTCGGGGATGAGGGTGGCGGTCCAGCCAAGGACAACACGGCGGTGTGGTAAGACTTGGACGTCCGCCTCTAATTCTTGCCAGCGTTCGAGAATGGTATCGTAAATAAAGGTGCCGGAGGCGCTGACCAGCGGCGAGGGGGCCAGGCTTAGGCGGCCGCGAACATCAACCAGTGGCGTAGAGCTGCGAACCTCATCGCTGGTGCCGTCGCTATTGCGCCGCATGCCGAAGCGGTCTTCATTGCGCAGGGCGAAGCGGCCGGTGATTTCCGCGCTGAGGACATTGCGGCCGAGACGGGAGAGGTTGGTGGTAAACCCGGCGGTCAGCAGTTGCCGTTCCTCCGGTAATTGGGAACGGCGATCGGCAAAGCGCAGGTCCAACCAGTCTTCGGCTTCGCTGCCCTGGGGGCGACCATCCAATTCCAGGCCGAGGCGGGGGGTAAGCACGTGGCGCCAGCGCAATTCCTCATCACCCCACTCGCCGACTAAGCGCAGGCGCAATCCGGTTTCAGCATAGGGCTGCCAGATATGCTGGGATTCCACCGTCTGCTCTGCCAGTAGCAGGGGTTGGCCAGCACTGCGCTGTAATTCTCGAATCCGGCCTTCGCGTTCATAGTTGCCACGCAGACCGATGCGCAAATCAAAACCGACGCCGGAAAGCCAGTGATCTGCGGCCAGAGAATTGTCATGGTAATAGCGCTCGCCGTCGGATTCAAACCATCGCGCTCCCTCGCGCAGGCGGGCCGGCTGGTGACGGCGCAGGCGCTCGGCCCAGCCGCCGATCTCTAGGTGCAGGGGGCCGGCTAGCTGCAGCGGTGGGGCGGCGATTTGCAGGCCGAAGAGGCGCTCGGTTTCATCCAGGTGAGGATGGTGTTTGCGCTCGCTATCGGCCACCGCACTCACCCAGGGGCTGCTATAGGCGCTGGCAATGCCGCGGCGGGCGGCCGGGTCCTCATCGACATATTCTCCGAGATAATCGCTGCGGAAGCGTTCTGAGGCTGGCCGCCGTTCGGGATTGGGATCGCTGAGATCGCTCTCCCGCGGATCGGCATCGGGGATGCTTGCCCAGCGTCCGTAAAGACTCCAGCTGCCGCGGTGCACCTGATGCTCGAGGTCTATGGCGGTGGCCCGTCGCTCGGCATAGGGGCGGTGGAAGCTGCGTTCGACATAGGCGTGGGGGCTATCGGGAAAGAAGCGCTCGGCTTCCATGTGGTAGGCATAGACGCGGCCCCGACCCAGACCGGGATGGCGCCAGTCGAGGCGGCCGCCATAGCCCTCCCCCGCCTTACTGTGATAGTGGTAGCGCCCTTCAACGCGGCTGTGCAAGAGCTGCGGCTGGCCCTCAAGATCACGGCCGAGGGGCAGCGGCGGCAGGCGGGTGCCCATTTGGGCGTGGGTGTAGTAGCCGAGTCGACGGGAACGGCCAAAGCGATAACGGGTCCACGGATAGTCGAGGCGGAAATCCCGGTAGAGGACTGGCAGCCATAGCAGCGGCAGATTGAAGGGAGCCTCGTTGACCCGCATCGATGGCCGCCACAGGGTAATGTCTTCGATATGGCGGGGGATGCCTTCGCGCTCTTGCCGCTCCTCGGGAAAGAGGCCGATGACTACCGAAGCCGCCTGAAAGGCGAAGACGCTGCCGTGGCCACCATCGATGGTGACCCGGTGCAGGATAAAGCGCCGGGGATTGAGTTCGGCTTCCTCGGCGCGCAGGCGGATAAGACCTTCCTCGCCGAGGGGCACCCATACGGTGACTTTGGTGGCGCGGCCGACGAAGGGTAATTGCCCAGCTTGTGCGGCGGCGGCTTCGTTCTGAAGGCGGCGCAGGCCCAGTTTTGCGGCCTCCAAGCGCAGGCCATCGCTGCCCACCGGGCTGCGCAGGGCCATGACGACGCGGCCTTGGGCATAGAGTTCTTGTCGCTCCAGGTCATAACGCAGGGCGTCGCCACCGATAAGCCGGCCATCGCTCTCGGCGATGAGGACAAAGCCCTGGGTGGCGTGCAGTACCCCCTCGGCGCTGATGCTGGGCTGGGCGGCTTCCAGGGTGAATTCACCCAGGGCCTGACGCTCGCTGGCGATGGCCGGCCGCAGCAATGGCGCCAGGGCAAGGGCCAGGAGGGTTGGCGCCCAGCAGCGCTTCGGGCTGGCCAAGCGAAGAGAGATGTGAGGGGGGCGGAGCGTCACGCCCGTGGATACTGGCTAAGCTCGGCTTCGGTCAATGTGCCCATGATTTGCTTCTTCTTGAGCTCGCGGGCAAGGTCGCGGGGGATGGGGCCGATGCGCTGGTCGAGGAGGGTGACCACCATCATGCCATCGGCGGCGGAAGAGGGCGAGCGTTTGGGGGTGGCTGCGGTGTCCACTGCAACCTTGGGCTTAGCGACATCGATGGCAGTTTCTGGGGCTGCTGTCTGGCTGGGAGTCAAACTGGGCCCACTCGCCTCGGATGACCGGGGGGCGATGGCGGCGGCAATGCCCGGATTGATGCTGGGCTCTAGGGCGTCCCCATCTTGATGCGGCAGGGCCGCCACGGGTTCTGGGACGGGGGTGCGTACTGGCTGCAGGTGTGGCTTAGCCACAGCTTCGGTATCCGGATCTTGGCCGGCTTGGGATGCGCTGGCGCTGCTCTTGGGGCCGCGCAGAGCGTCGGTGTCCACCATCGGCGCACGCTGGGGTTCACCTTCCCAAGGGTTGTCGTTGGATGCCACGGGCACTTCTTCGGTGACCGGCGGCAGCGGGTCTTGCTGTGGCGCAGGCCCGCCCAATTCCATTAGGGCTTCCGGGGCTAAATCGAGGTGATCGCTGATGGCGAGAACGTTGAGCTCGGATGAACCCGCATGAATCAACTCGCCACCTTCGAGTTGCAGCACTCCCTGGATTTTAACACCATCCACGCTGACCCCATTGGTGCTACCGTGGTCGATGAGATACCAGCGACCTTTGCGTTCTTCCAGGGCGCAGTGTTGGCGGCTCATCTTCATATCGAGAATGCGCACCTCGCAGGCCGAACCGCGGCCGAGTTGATAGCGCCTTACGCCCTTGAGGTGAAAGACATCCCGCTCGCCATCGGCGTGAAGGTATTGGAGATGAAGAACGGACATGGGGAGACTCCTTGCCGGCGCTGGCCGCTGGCACCACTCTTGTTCCATCACCGGCCGTGACAAGGCGGCAATAGCAAGCAGGCGGGTCGCCGTCATAGTCACCGGCCTGAAGCTGTCTGGCGATGGGTTTGGATGTTGTGCCCCTCTTGACATTCGTATATTCCAATATAGGAATATATGAATGAAGAATATGAGCGATGCCATGGTGAGCACCCTCGTGGAGCGCTTTCGCGCCTTGGCTGATCCTACCCGTATCCGCGTGATCAATCAGCTGATGGGCCAGGGTGCCTGCACCGTGGGTCAACTGGCGGCGGATTTAGCGGTGGGACAGGCTTCGGTCTCTAAACATTTAGACCGTTTGCGTGCCGCTGGATTGGTGGCCTATCACCAGCAGGGCAATCAGCGCTGGTACCGCATCATCGACCCTTCATTGCAGCAGCTCTGCGAACTCGTCTGCGGCGCCGTGCAGCGCCAGGCCGAAGCCGCCCACAACGCCTTGTGTAACCCATAATTTACCCGAATAAGGAAACTGCCATGCCAATCCATCACATTTCCCCTGCCGAGCTGGAAAGCCGCCGTGAAAAAGGTGAAAGCTTCGATCTCATCGATGTCCGCAGCCCCGGTGAATTTGCCCGTATCCATGCCGTTGGTGCACGCAATCTGCCGCTCAATACCTTCGATGCGGCCCAGGTGCTGGCCCAGCGCGATATGGATGCGCCTCCCATCGCCGTGATCTGTCATTCTGGTCAGCGTGCCGCCCAGGCCGCTGGGCGCATGGAGGCCGCGGGCTGTGAGCAATTGCTGCTGGTAGAAGGCGGCACCCAGGCTTGGCAGCGGGCGCAGCTCCCGGTGGTTCGCGGGAAGGGCTCCCTGCCCCTGGATCGACAGATGCAGATGGTGGTGGGGGTATTTATCCTCCTCGGTGTCGTCTTGGGTTATACGGTATCCGAATGGTGGTATCTTTTGAGCGCCGCAGTGGGTCTGGGCCTGTTTAATGCTGGCCTCACGGGGATTTGCCCCCTAGCCATGGTTTTGGCGGCCATGCCCTGGAACCGGTCCTGCGCTGGCGCTACTTCCTGCAGCGTTCCCCAGCCCCCAGCCCAGTCCTAATACCCGCAGCGGAGTTTTTTTTATGCCTACCACCATTATCGTCGGTGGCGTTGCCGGCGGTGCCTCCTGCGCTGCCCGTCTGCGTCGCTTGGATGAATCTCGGCGCATTGTCATTGTTGAACGCGGTCCCCACGTCAGCTTTGCCAATTGTGGTTTACCCTATTACGTTGGCGATGTGATTCAGGATGAGGCCAAGCTCTTGGTCACCACTCCTGAATCCCTCATTAGCCGCTTCAATCTTGAGGTGCGGGTGCTTACCGAGGCGGTGGCTATCGATGCCGCCGCCAAAACCCTGACCTTGCGCGAGGTGGAGGGCGGGCGCGAATACCAAGAATCCTATGATGAATTGGTGCTGTCCCCAGGGGCCAAGCCCCTGCGCCCGGCCCTGCCGGGTTTGGATCTGCCGGGGGTCTTTACCATTCGCAATGTCCCCGATGCCCTGCGCGTGCGCCGCTTTATCGATGGCCACGCTCAGCCCGATGCCCTGCGCGCGGTGGTGGTGGGCGGTGGCTTTATCGGTATGGAGATGGCGGAAAACCTGCGCCTGCGCGGGGTGGCCGTGGAACTGGTGGAAGGCGGGCCGCAGGTCATGCCACCCCTGGATCCCGATCTCGCCCGACTCATTCAAGGCCGCATGGCCGAGCATCAGGTGGGCCTGCATTTGCATGCCCTGCTGCAGGGGGTGGAAGTGAGCGCCAACGGCTTGCGGGTGCGGGCCCGCCGTGGTGAGACCGACCTTGAGCTGACTGCGGATTTGGTGGTCTTGGCTATTGGCGTGCAGCCGGAAAATGGCCTCGCCAAGGCCGCTGGCTGTGAACTGGGCCCGCGTGGCCACATCGTGGTCGATGATCACATGCGCAGCTCGGTGCCGCACATCTTTGCCGTCGGCGATGCGGTGCAGGTGCGCGACGCGGTGAGCGGGGCGCCCACCGCGGTGCCCCTGGCCGGCCCGGCGAATCGCCAGGGCCGGGTGGCAGCGGATGTGATCGCCGGCCGGGATGGGCGCTCGGCGCGTTTCCGCGGCACCCAGGCGACGGCGGTGCTTGGCGCTTTTGGGCTGATTGCCGCCAGCACCGGGCTAAGCGCCAAAAGCTGTGTCGCCCAGGGCATTGCCCACGCCACCGCCCGCCTGCATCCCGGCGATCACGTCGGCTACTATCCCGGCGCCAAGCCCATCCACCTGCAATTGGTCTTTGATCCCCACACCCGCCGCGTCCTCGGCGCCCAAGCAGTTGGCGAGCAGGGGGTGGACAAGCGCATCGATGTCATCGCCATGGCCATCCAAATGGGGGCCACGGTCGATGATTTGGCCGAGGCCGAACTCTGCTACGCGCCGCAGTTTGGCGCCGCCAAGGACGCGGTGAACCTGGCCGGCATGATTGCCGCCAATCACTGCGATGGCCTCTCGCCCCTGGCCCGCTTGGAGGAGGTGGACCCCACCCGCGATGTGGTGGTGGATGTGCGCCCCAGCGGTAGCAGCCAGCCGCCCTGTTGGGCCGCGGTGCAGTCCATCCCACTCACCGAACTGCGCCAGCGCCATCGCGAGCTACCCCAAGACCGCCCGGTCTACGTCCTCTGCAATGTCGGCCAAACCGCCCACAATGCCACCCGCATGCTACGCCAATACGGCATCGATGCGCGCAATCTTTCCGGCGGTGAGCGCTCGCTCGAGTTGCTTGGGGGCTGCGGCTAAGGCTTTACCAGGAACTGCGGTCAAGCAGGCGGTAGCCAATGGCTTCGGAGATGTGTTCGATGGCGGCCTGGGCCGCCCCCTCCAGGTCGGCGATGGTGCGGGCGACGCGCAGAATGCGATCGTGGGCGCGGTTGGAGAGGCCCAGCTCGCCGATCGCCTGATGCAGCAGGGCCTGGGCATCGGGCTCTGGCGCCGCGTGGCGCAGCAGGGCGCGGCCCACCAGTTGACCGTTGGCGCAGCCCTGGCGGGCAAACATGCGCTCGCGGGTGGCTAGCACCTGAAGACGCAATTCGGCGCTGCTGGGGCCGGGGTTGGCCCGGGTCATCTGTTCCACCGGCTGCGCTGCCACCTCTAAATGGCAGTCGATGCGATCGAGGAGGGGGCCGGAGATATGGGCGCGGTAGCGGTGAATTGCCTCCCGCGAATCCACGCAGGCGCGCACCGGGTGGCCCAAATAGCCGCAGGGGCAGGGATTCATCGCCGCCACCAGCATACAGCGGGCGGGAAAACGCAGGCGCCCGGCGGCGCGGGAGATGGTGAGCTCGCCGTCTTCCAAGGGCTGGCGCAGGTGTTCTAAAACCCGCCGCGGGAATTCCGGCAATTCATCGAGAAATAACACCCCGTGGTGGGCCAGGCTGACCTCCCCCGGCCGCGGCACCGCGCCGCCACCCACCAGACCCACCGCTGAAACCGAGTGATGGGGCGAACGAAAGGGCCGTTGCCGATACAAACCCCGGCGACCATCGTAGAGGCCGGCCACCGAGTGAATGCGCGTTACCTCCAGGGCTTCGTCATCGCCCAGGGGCGGCAGAATGCCAGGCAGGCGCTTGGCGAGCATGGTTTTGCCTGAGCCCGGTGGGCCAATAAAGAGCAGGTTATGGCCGCCGGCAGCAGCGATGACCAGGGCCCGCTTGGCTTGATCCTGGCCGCGCACATCGGCGAGATCCAAATCGCTGATCGGCGCCCCCGGGTCCTCGGCTGGCGGTTGGCAACGGGGGGCCTGGTCAAGACCCTGGCGCAGCCACGCCACCGCTTCGCGTAAGTTACTGGGCGCATGAACGCTTAGGCCCGGAACTAAGCTGGCTTCGGCGGCGTTGTCAGGGGCCACCATTAGGCGCTTAAGGCCCTGGCTGCGAGCGGCCTGGGCGGCGGCGAGCACGCCGCGCACCGGGCGCAGGCTGCCATCCAGAGCCAATTCGGCGACAAAGAGGCAGTCCTCGGGAAGTTGCAGGCGATTGCGATCGATGGTGGCGAGGGCGCCCAGGGCAATGGCCAATTCGAAGGCCGGCCCCTCTTTACGGCGATCGCCGGGGGCGAGATTCACCACCAGAAGATCGCCGGGATTATGGTGTAAATCGCTAGCGAAGATGGCGGTAGTAACTCGATCCACCGCTTCGCGCACGGCAGCATCGGGGAGTCCAACGACGTGAATACGCCCCGGCCCCGAGGCCGGTTCGCTGCGTGATACTTCGACCGTAACCGGGTAGCCATCAACGCCTTCGACGCCAGCAGAGGATAAGCAAGATAAGCGCATGGGTTTAAATTATCTCCGATTGTCCTGGCGTCAAGAACGATGGCAATGGGGTGATCAGGGCGGCTCAAAGCTCACCTTGGGTGAGGAATTGCCGCTTCGCGGTGGATGCTTTTAGCACAAAAAGCGCCCTATTCAGGGCATTTTTCCTGGCCGATCAGGAGATCGGCGATCCCGGGGGCAAGCTTTGAGCCGCCCTAATGGGATGATGAGGGCGGTGAAAAAGCAGGCCCTGCAAAGCGGGGGCATGCTATTTCCAGGCAGAGACGGCGCGCTGAAATGGCTGCTGATGATAATCGGCGCGCAGGCCGTCTCCGCGGCCCTTGGCATTGCCGCTGAGAAATCCTCAGTCGTCATCACCCCTCCTCGGCCCATGGCCGCGCCCTTTGACAGTCGATGATGTGGCGCTAAGGTGAGGCTCATGAACGCCTTGTGCCATGACGATTTACTGGCCCGCCCGGTGCTGCTTGCGCCGGAGCTGCGACTGCGTTCCCGACTTATTGGGGGGCTGCTGGTCCGCGTCTAATCGCGTCCACGGCCCCGCTGGGCCCTGCTAGGCATTCCTAAACCCTTGCAGCGCCTCCCCTCCCCACGATTTATTCCCCATCTACTCATCTGGCGGCATCGGGATCCACCCTTTGCCCCCGGTGGCCTTGGCCTAGCCTAGGGCTCCCGGTTCCGCCGCTCCCTAATAGAGGACTCCCATCATGGCACCCAGCCAGAACGAAAAGCCCGTCGATTCCGCTGACCAGAAGGTCATTATTTTCGATACCACCCTCCGCGACGGCGAGCAAAGCCCCGGCGCCAGTATGAATCTGGAAGAAAAGCTCGAGATTGCCCGCGCCCTCGAACTATTGGGCGTGGATGTCATCGAAGCCGGTTTTCCCATCGCCAGCCCCGGTGACTTTGCCGCCGTCCAGGCAGTGGCTAAAGCCAGCAAGCGGGCGCGGATCTGCGGTTTGGCCCGTTCTCTAACCAAGGACATCGATGCCGCCGCCAAGGCCGTGGCGCCAGCCGGTGAGCGCGGCCGCGTGCACGTTTTCTTGGCCACCAGCGCCATCCACCGCCAGTTCAAATTGAACAAGGCCAAGGATCAAATCGTTAAGCAGGCCCGCGAAGCCGTTGCCTATGCCCGCAGTCTGTGCGCCGACATTGAATTCAGCCCCGAAGATGCCTCGCGCACCGAGCCGGAATTTTTGGCCGAGGTGGTGCAGGCGGTGATCGAGGCTGGGGCGCGCACGGTCAATATTCCCGATACCGTGGGCTACGCCTATCCCGATGACTTTGCGCACCTCATTGACTATCTCAATGCCCATGTCCCCAATATCCGCGATGCCGTAATCAGCGTCCATTGCCATAACGATCTGGGCTTGGCAGTGGCCAACTCCCTGGCCGCGGTGCGCGCTGGTGCCCGCCAGGTGGAATGCACGATTAATGGACTGGGAGAACGCGCGGGTAATTGCGCCCTCGAAGAAGTGGTCATGGCCATGCGCGTGCGCAAAGATCAATTCGGCCACCTCTTTACCGATATTAATGCCGAGCACCTGTACCGCACCAGTCGCTTGGTGCAGTCGGTCACCGGCCTGCCCCTGCAGCGCAATAAAGCGGTGGTGGGCGACAATGCCTTTGCCCATGAGTCTGGCATCCACCAGCACGGCGTGATTAAAAATCCGGAAACCTACGAAATTATGACCCCACAGTCGGTGGGCGTCCCCACCAATAATATGGTATTGGGCAAGCACTCTGGCCGCGCCGCCCTGGTTGGGCGCATGCAGGGCCTGGGTTTTGAAATGAACGATGAGCAGGTGGATCGTTTTTTCGATGCTTTTAAAGAATTGGCCGATCGCAAAAAGGAAATCTACGACGGCGATCTCATCGCTCTCTACGAGGCGGTGGTGCGCGGGCGCACCCTGTCCCAATGGCGCATGGTGTACCTGCAAAGCTCTGCCGGTACCTCGGCGGTGGCCACCGCCACCGTTACCCTAGAGAAGGACGGCGAGCATATCACCGATGCTGCCACTGGCCACGGCCCGGTGGATGCGGTGATCAACTGCATCGATCGCATCTGTGGAGTGGAGAGCAAGGTTGAGGACTATCGCCTGCGCGCCGTAAGCCACGGCCGCGATGCCCAGGGCGAGGTCTCCCTGCGCGTCCGCTTCCTTGGCGATAAGGGCGGCAAGAGCGCCATCGGCGGCAAGGGCCTGTCCACCGATATTATCGAGGCCTCGGCTAGCGCCTACCTGGATGCGGTGAATCGGTTGGCGTTTGAGCAGGAGCGGATTGACTATCGGTCTTAATCTTCGAGGGGGTTTTTTGTTTCGAGGGGGCTTCGCCCCCTCGGGCTCCCCCGGTCCGCACTCGCCTAGGCTCGTGCTCCCCCCGGCCGCTGTCGGGAGGCCGGCGCTGCGCGCCTAAGGGCGGATCGCTTCGCGATTATATCCGCCCTTACCTCCCTCGGCGGCCGTTGGGGGGCTGCCGCCCCCCCGCTGCCCCCCGCCCTTCTGGCGTATGGTGCTCACTTGGGGTTATCGTGGTTCGACACCTTTTGGGGGCTCTGCCCCCTTGCCCCCCGGCGC
>REDX01000039.1 GCA_007695355.1 Planctomycetota bacterium | reverse complement strand
CCCATCAGGGCGCGGAAATGGCGAGCAAAAAGATTAGGCGAACGGTAGCCGCAGGCGGCAGCGATATCGGCAATGGGCTGCGACTCGTCATTGCGCAATAGGCGGCAGGCATTGGTCAGGCGCTCGCGGCGGAGCCAGGCCATGGGGCTGCAGCCCATGTGGCGGCGAAAGGCTTGGCAGAGTTGGCTTTTGGGGAGGCCGGCCAGGCGGGCGATGCTGCTGAGGCTCAGTTGCGGATCGTGAAGCAGGGTTGGCTGGCCCAGTTGTCGCCGCAAATCCATTAGCCAGCGCGGCATACTGCCGCTAGCCAGGTGTAATTGCTCGCTGGCAAAGCCCTGGCTCAGGAGCAGCCCCAGGGCCTGATCAACAGCCGGGCGCAGGAGAAAATTGCCGGCATGTTCCTCGGTGCGCGGCAATTGCTGTGCCCAGAGGGTAAGAGGGTCGCGATGCTGAAAGTGTACCATGGCTGGCTGGATCAGGCTCTGCAAGGGATCCGGCCAGCCGGGAAGGGTGAGCACTTCGAAGTCGGCGACGGCCCACCATGCCCCATCATCGCAGGGGAAAAACTGCTGTTGGTATCCTTCCTCGGGGCGGATGAGCAGTCCTGCCGGCCCCTGGAGTTCAACACTGCCCTGGGGTAAACGAAATTGGCAGCGGCCAGCAATCATTAACCAGAGGCACCAATGACTGCGCGCAGGCCGGGTAATGAGATCGGTGCTTGTCGCTGTCTCGCGATGCTGGTACAGGGTGATGACCCGTAGGCCGGTATTGCGCCAATGATGGTAAAAATCGTGCATCGTTGACTCCGTTGCCCACTGACATCATAACAGTAAGCTACTATCTGAAATTATAGGCTAGAACAAGCGTGATGTCAGGGCGTACTATCTTTATCCCCCGATGTACTTTCAGAATACTGGAGTGTGTATGCTTTGTCTCTCCCCCCGTCCCCTGACCGCCCTGATCTGTGGCCTGGGTCTCTGCGCCCTATCCGCGACCATGCTCGGTGCCGTAGAGGCAGTGCCCGAGGCCGAGGCGCGGGATGCTGGCTGGCCCTCCACTCAGGGGCCTTTGGGCAATCGCCAGTCCCTGCCGATTACCACCCCATTGATCAATGACCCCACCCAGGCCCGGGTGCTGTGGTATAGCAGTGACACCTCCATGGGCCTGGAAAAGCTGGGCAGTCGGGGTTTTCGCTCGGCGGATCGGGTGGAACGCTTTCTCGGCCCCGAGGCTGACATCACCCCCGGCACCTGGGCCAGTCCCATTGTCGCCGATGGTAAGGTCCTGTGGAGCTCTTGGGAACCCACCGGGGATTTTGTCACCGTGCCCTTTGGCGATGAGGGTGACACCGTGACCTATCGTCTGGACAGTCAGGATGTGGTGGTGGCTTTGGATATGCATACGGGCGAGGTGGTTTGGAAGGCCGAACATCCCGGCGGCTGGCAGCCCGGCGGCGGCAAGCGCGGCGGCCATCAGGTCACCCCCGCTGCGGCCGATGGCCGCATCTTCTCCCTGGGTTCCACGGGGCGTCTCTTTGCCCACTCCCTGGCTGATGGCAGTCTGCTATGGCAGACCGAACCGCACCCCGAAGCCCAGGCCCGGCGGGAATACGGCTTAGCACAATTGGCTGCCGGCAACTATGTGGCACCCGGTGAGGTGCCCACCCCGGCGGTATCCCTGGTGGTGGCCGAAGGGGTACTCATTACCCCTGCTGGTGGCGGCCGCAGTGTCACCCTGCAAGGCCGCGATGTGGCAAGCGGCAGCGTCATTTGGGAACTCGAGGATGCCTGCCACCCCGATACCACCCCGGCCATCTGGCGGCATGGGGGACAAGAATATCTTTTGGCAAAAAACAGGGGCGGTACCCTGCGATTAATTGACCCCCGCGACGGCAGCGTGCGCTGGGCCCTAGAAGGCTTGGGCCATAGCGTGTTTTCCCTGCAACCGAGCGAGCGCACGGTGATGGTGAATGTCAATCCTGGTCGCAATAGCGCCGTATGGGGCGCGGTGGATCTAACGCCCGATGCGGCCAGTATCCGCTGGCAATTGCAACTGGAGGATCTGGAATACGCCGGCCCAGAAATTCGCGGCGATTCGGCGGGCCATCAGCGGGCGCTGATTAACCATGGCAGGGTCCTGCTGGGCCTGCGTACTGGCCGTCGCTCAGAGCGTGCCCTGCTCTTGGATGAGGAGACCGGCGCCGTACTGGCCGCTTTGGATAGTGATGACCATCGCGGATCGGGCTTCCCCCACGCCACCTCCACCATTTATCCTATCGGTAATAATGCCTATTTGCATCGTCATTGGCCCACCGGTGGCTCAGGCTCTGAGTGGTATCTATGGCGGATAACACCCGAAGATGGCTTTGTTATGGCCGCCCCCTTGGGCATTCCTGCGGCCATAGATATTCCTTCTCGACGAGCCTACGATGTGCCCAATGAAGTACCGATTGTCGGCGGGGTCATGTACCAACGCTCTCGCGCCGGTGGCGTGGTGGCCATCGACCTGCGCCTGCCCGAAGGCTCGCAGCAATGGGAAATGGAATGGGACGGCCTGCTGCCTGGCCTGCCGCCCCTGGCCACCCGCATGCTGGTGCAGGGAGATCGCCTACTCACGGCCAGTCATCGCTATTTCGATAGTACTGAAGCAGGGATCGTCTATACCCGCCAGCGCCGCCGTGCCTTCTGGTTGAATATGGACCTGTTGGACGGAACGATGAGCGAGGACGGTTTTCAGGGCACGCTGCATGCGGACTTTGATACCTATAAGGCAGAGATTGGCGTTGATATACAACGCGATGGCGATGCCATTACCGGCACCTGGAACCGCATGATTCCCGCAAGCCCCAATCAGCCGGATACCAGCGGCGCGATTCAAGGGGAGGCGGCGATGGAACAACGGGGCTATCCCACTGGCTGGCTGGAACACCAGCCCTGGACCCCCATTGGCGACAACCCCGCAGGCACCACCACCTGGGCCATGTATCTGCATAGTGCCATTCCCCACGCCAGTGGTGAAACCCGCGCCGCGTCGATTCTCTTTGACTGGGATGGCGAACGCGTCACCCGCGCCGTTATGGGAGCCTTTAACTTTAACCAGGCCTGGCACGAGGTGGACCCCAAAGATCTGCGCATTACTGAAGACGGCCGCATTGAAGGCAGCTTTACCGTGATTGTTCAGTCAGATAGATGGGTCACCCCTGGTGGCATTGATGCGCTTGATCAAGACAGCAACCCCAACGGCATGGCAGGAACAATCACCATCGAAGGTACTTTCGAAGGCAATGAACTGCGCGGCCGCCATAGCTCAAGCTGGGGTATGCCCTTGGAAATGCGTGGCGATATTCGCGGCACGGTAGCTCAGCCCTAGTATTATTAAGTCATATTCACTTCCCATCACCCTTCAGGGAGCAGTCGTATGC
>REDX01000127.1 GCA_007695355.1 Planctomycetota bacterium | reverse complement strand
AACGACCGCATGGAAGGACCATTCAGCGAGGTGGTCGTTAAGTGAACAACATTGGGCCTAGGGCTCGCGTTTATCTTCCCTGTCGCCCGCTGAAAGCGGTGGCGGCAGGCCCTTATATTTTTGGGAGCCCCCATGTTACGAATCATCTCCATTGCCCTTATCGCCTGCGGAGCCCTGCTCATTTTCTGGGGCTTTGGCGCCCAGGAATCGATTCAGTCGCAGATTTCAGAGTTCTTCACCGGCACGCCATCTGAATCTGCCCGCTGGTACCTGCTTTTGGGCATTGCCGCCCTGGTGGCCGGCGTCCTTGGCCTCTACAGCAGCTTCCGCTCGCGCTAGCAGCGATCTCGATCTTGCGGGTTATAATCCTGCGTTTAATCGACCCGCCCAGCGAAGCGAATTAATTCACTATCGCATGGGCTGCGGCGCCGGCTTTCGCCATACGCCGCTGGCCCAGCCCTTAGCCCTCTTTGAATTCCCCATTGAGGGCTTCGATGGTGGCTTTGGCGTCGCCGAAGATCATCGAGGTATTGTCGCGGAAGAAGAGGGGGTTTTCAATGCCGGCGAAGCCGGAGCGCATGCTGCGCTTGAGGACGAAGACCTGGCGGGCTTGGTGGGCCATAATGATCGGCATGCCGGCGATGGCGCTCTTGGGATCTTCCACCGCCGCTGGATTGACGGTGTCATTGGCGCCGATAACGACGGCGACGTCGACGCTGCCCATGGTGGGGTTAATATCATCCATCTCAACCAAGAGGTCGTAGCTGACATTGGCTTCGGCGAGGAGGACGTTCATGTGCCCGGGCATGCGGCCGGCCACCGGGTGGATGGCAAACTTCACCTCACAGCCGCGGGCGGCGAGGGTGTCGGCGAGTTCGCGCACGGCGTGTTGGGCCTGGGCCACGGCCATGCCGTAGCCGGGGATGAAGACCACCGAAGAGGCGGCTTCCAGCACGTAGTAGGCATCTTGGGTGCTGAGGGCCTTGGCTTCGCCCTGGGGGCCGCCGCTGCCGCTGCTAGCGGTGGTGGTGCCGAAGCCTGAGAAGAGCACATTGGCGAGGCTGCGGTTCATCGCCTTGCACATGACCCGGGTGAGGATGATGCCGGCGGCACCGACGAGGGCACCGATGGTAATCAGGAGGGGGGAATTAATCGCGAAGCCGGCGGCGCAGGCGGCGAGGCCGGAGTAGCTATTGAGCAGGGAGATAACCACCGGCATATCGGCGCCGCCGATGGGGATTACCGCAAGCACGCCAAGGATGGCGGCGGCGGCAATGGCGACCCAGAAAATCCATGCCAACTCCGGCATCGCGGCGAATACCACCAGGCCAATAACCACTGCCAAAACCAGCAGTGCATTGAGCACCTGCTGTCCTTTAAAGAGGACGGCGCCGGAGGGGATTTTTTCCGCCAGCTTGCTAAAGGCGACCAGGGAGCCGGTAAAGGTAATACCGCCAATGAGCATGGCGAGGAAGGCGGCAGAGGCGGTGAAGGCGCCGATCTCTGCCCCGGCGTGATGGATTTCACCGGAGGCGATAAAGAGGCTGGCAATACCGCCAAAGCCATTGAAAAGGGCAACCATTTCCGGCATTGCCGTCATTTTCACCAACATCGCCGCAGGAATGCCAATGAGGGTGCCCAGGCCAATGGCGCCCAGGCTCCAGGCCAGGGCGGTGGGGGAAAGGATGCCGATCACCTGCAATTGCAGCAGGGTGCCAATAATCGCAGCCGCCATGCCGCCGGCGCTGATGAGATTGCCGAGGCGGGCGGTGTGGGTGCGGCTCATCAAGCGCAGGCCAGCAATGAAGCCCACCACGGCGGCCACCAAAAGGATCATCACCAAGGTTTGCATCTACTTATCTCCTGCTTGAGGCTTCTTTTGAAACATGGCGAGCATGCGGTTGGTCACCAAATAGCCGCCAACCACATTGATCGCGGCGAAGGTAACGCCGATGGCGCCCAGTAGGGTGACGGCCAGGGAGTCGTAGTGGGTGCCGATGGCAACCACGCCGACGGCGCCGATGAGGGAGATGCCAGAGATGGCGTTTGAACCGGACATCAGCGGGGTGTGCAGGGTGGCCGGCACCTTGCCGATGAGCTCGAGGCCGAGGAAGAGGGCGAGGATGAAAATAAAGGCGAGTAGCACCACGGCGTTTGCCGCATCCATGCTGCCCAGGGCGGCGGCAGTTTCGGCGATGGCGGTGCCGGCTTCGATGCTGGCTTCAGCGATGGCGGTGCCGGCTTCGATGCTGGCTTCGGCGATGGCGGTGCCGGCTTCGATGCTGGCTTGGATGCCGGCTTCGCTGGCGGCCTCTGCTTCGGTGGTGTCGATTTCATTCATGCTGAAGCTCCCTCAGGTTTGGCTGCGGCGGCCAATTCGGGCAGGCCGTAGTGCTTGCGGATGACCGGATTGACAATCTCGCCGCCGTGGGTTACCAGACAGCCCGCGAGAATTTCGTCCTCCCGGCGCAGGGCCATGGCCTTGGATTCTTTGTCCCAAAAATGCTGGATCATATTGGCGAAATTATTGGCTAGCATCTGGCTAGCGCTTTGCGCCACTTGCCCGGGATAGTTGCGCAGGCCGATAACCTTGACGCCATCGATGTCGACTTCCTCGCCGGGGCGCGAGCCCTCGACATTGCCGCCGGATTCCACCGCGTAGTCCACCACCACGCTGCCTGGTCGCATTGATGAGAGCATTTCTTTGGTAATCACCACCGGCGCCTTGCGGCCGAAGAGCTGGGCGGTGGTAATGACGATATCGGAGACGGCGCACTGCTGGCGCATGCCCTCGCGCTGCTTGGCCAATTGATCTTCGCTGAGTTGGGTGGCGTAGCCCTGGTTGGTGGAGCCGGTTTCGCCGAGATCGATTTTCACGAAGCGGCCACCGAGACTCTTGACCTGCTCTTCCACCTCGGGCCGGGTGTCGAAGGCGTCCACCCGCGCGCCCAGGCGCTTGGCGGTGGCGATGGCCTGGAGACCGGCGACGCCGGCGCCGATGACAAAGACCCGCGAGGGCTGGATGGTGCCGGCCGGGGTAGTCATCATTGGTAGGATTTTGGCCAAACGCTCGGCGGCCAGGATCACCATGTAATAGCCAGCCAACGAATGCTGGCTAGAGAGGGCATCCATCTTTTGCGCGAGGGTGGTGCGGGGGATCATTTCCAGGCTTATGGCGCTTACCCCGGCCGCGGCAGCCTGCTCCACCAGCTCGCTGCTATTGAAGGGGTCGAGGTAGCTGATGCAGATGGTGCCGCGGGCCATGGCCGCCAAATCGCTGGCGGCGGGGGGGCGCACCTGCAGCAGTAAATCGCTGTTGCTGAGGATCTCTTGGCGATCGCTGCTGAGGCTGGCTCCGGCCTCGCTAAACTCAGCATCGCTCCATTGGCAGCGGCTGCCGAGGCCGGCTTCTACCACCACGGTGGCACCGAGGCCCACCAGTTTTTTCACGCTGGCGGGGCTGGCTGCCGCCCTGGTTTCATGGGGGTCGCGTTCTGCCGGAATGCCGATGCGCATGGCGCAGCTCCTCAAATAGGGGGCAGGGATGGGGGTGTCGGTGCCCGGGGACTCAAGCCGCGCGGATTCTAGAGGTGATAAACTGATGCAAGGAGCAACACTGTACTTCCTGGAATTCGTAGAGGGTCATGTTAGCTTACCAGGTTAATTCCAGCGTTGATGTGCGCTTCGTGTCCTGAGTGGAGAATAGATGAACAGGGCGTGGCGCGTTTGGGGCTTGGACTTTTGACGGCGCAGGGGGCCATTACCGTCCCGCCGGTGCCACTTCTCTGGGGGACAGGGCGACTCATCTATGGGCTGGGTGTCAAGTACCAAAGTCGTGTCGGTTCCCCAAAGGGCCTAGAACTCCCTTGCCCCCGCAGCTCTGACGGAGTTTTGCCGGGCCCGGGGGAAATGACGCATCTTGCATCCCCCCGTTTGGCGGTAGACATTACTAGCTATGGGAATACCCACAATTAACCAGCGGGTCACCGCCGCCATTGCTGAAGAATTTGAGCTCGACTCGGCGCAAATTACACCAGACGCCCGCCTTATTGAGGATCTGGGCTTAGATAGCCTCGACAGTGTCGATCTCATTGCGGCCTTAGAGCGCGAATTTAAAGTCAAGTGCCCCGAGGCCGAGGCGCGGAACCTGCGTACGGTTGGTGAAATCTTCGAGTTTGTGGCCCAATTGCAGCCGGCTTAAGGTTGCTGTTTGCGCGCCTGTGGCCCTTGAGATGGCTAGGGTCATGGCGTGATCAGGCCCAATTCTATGCCCTGTTCTGTTGCCGGTATCTTGTCACCCCTCCTCATGGTGATTGCAGCCGGGCTGGTGCTATTCTTGGCCCTCGCCGGCGAATCTGATCCCCCATCCTTTGCTCAATTACTGGGCCACCTCGTTGCGGCTGTGGGTTTGGGCCTCTTACTGAGTGCGAGTTTGGGCCCTGCTCTGGGGGTTATCCTCGTTTTTTTACCCCTGCTCCTGCTGAGCGAGGGGCCCTTGCCCCTGCTTGGTGCCGGCGCTCTGCTTGCCGCCATGGCGGCGCGCTTTGCCAGTCAGGGCCTCACCATCCCCGGTTGGCGTGTCTGCTTGGCCTTGGCTTTAGCCCTGGCGTTGGCGGGATACCTCTTGGCTGGCCCGGCCCTGGCCCTATTGCTGAGCGTGGCCCTGGTTTGGCCCCTGCTGCTGGCGCGTCTGCTTAGCCCCGGCCCGGGGCGCGCTGCCCGCTCCACCTTCTGCTTGCTCAATACGGTCTGCGGTCATGGCACTTTCGTTGGCCTCTGTCTGCTTTTGCCCTTGCTGTCCCCGCTGCTGCTCTTACTGCCGGGTCGGCGTTTGATATTGGCCTGGCTACTGCGCCTGGGGGCACGTATCACCCTCGCCAGCCCACCGGCCCTATGCTGGCGGCACAGCGTTGACGCGGCTGCCGATGAGGATGGGGCGCCGGCAGTGGTGCTCAGCAATCACTTGAGCGTACTGGATATCCTCACCAGCTTGGGTGGCGCGGGCCGCTTGCGTAGCATCGTTGCCAAGCCCTGGGTATTTGCTTCGCCGATTCTCGGCCCGGCGGCCCGCCTGGGCGGGATGATTCCAGTGGAAGGAGCACTGAGTGCGGATCCGCCCTCTGATTGGGATGTGGTGGTTTTCGCTGAGGGCTCGCGCTCTCCCGATGGCTCCACCAAACGCATGCGCCGGGGGGCCTTGGCCCTGGCCCAGCGCTGGCAGCGTCCCCTGCGGCCCTTGATCCAGGTGGGCACCTACCGTGCGCTGGCGCCGCGGCAGCTGTGGATTCGCCCGGGGCTGCTGCGTTCGCATTTTTTACCCGCCGAGCCATTGCCGCCACCGGCTCATGAGCGCGCTTGGTTGCGGGATTGGCGACAGCGCGCCGAGGCGATCTCGGTGGCCCTGCGCGCCCGCGACCTCGGCCATCCCTGGTCCCGCCTCGATCGCTGGGAAGCCTGTGCCCACCGCGGCTGGCGCCTAGCCTGGGCCTGGCTGCGGGCCGAAGGTAGCGGCCTTTGGCGGGTGGCGGCGGCCCTGCCCGAGGAGGCCTGCCAGATCCACGGCGATGCAAGTGGGGTGCTGCATGCCGCCCGGGTTCAATTGCGGCCCTGGCAGGCCTTCTCTTCAGGTGATTGCCAGGTGCAGCTGTGGCTTCCCGGCACCGCCGTTGACCAACTTTGCGCCGATGCCTGGTGGGTTCTGCCGGCTCCCGGCGCCGAGGAGGTGGCTAGGGCACAGTGCCGCCGCTTGATCCCGGTGCCCGAAAGCGCCTGGGCCCTGCTGGCACCCAGCGATGGGCCGCCGCCATGAGCCCGGCCCGGGCCTGGAGCGGCCGCAGCCGCGGAGGCAAACTGGGCACCGCCCTGGTGGCCCTGGTGGCGCGCTGGGGTGGCCGCGACCTTTGCTACCTCTTCGTCCTCTTTCCGGCGCTATGGTTTGCCTGGCGCGATGCCCCGAGCCGCCGCGCCATTCTTGCCTACTGGCGGGCCTTGCAGCCGCGCCGTCCCCGCTGCTGGATCGCCAGCCGTATTCCCTGGCATTTCTGGACCTTCGCCCGGGGCCTTGCCGACCGCTTCCTCGACGCCCTAAGCCCCGGCTGCATTCACTACCGCAATGTCGGCATGGAGCAGCTCTCCCGCGCCCTGGCCGATGGCCGTGGGGCGATTTTACTTTCGGCCCACCTCGGCTCCTTTGCCCTCGCCGCCCGTTGGCTTAGCCAACAGGTCTGGAATCTGCCGCGCCTGCAGGTGGTTATGCTCGATGCTGAGGATCCCCAGGTGCGGTCCCAGCTGCAGCGCAGCATGGGCGATCAGGCCTTTGGTATTATTGACCTCGCCGATCCCACCGCCGCCGGCCTCGCCATCGCCGCCGCCCTCGGCCGCGGCGAAATCTGCTGTATGCTCGGCGACCGCTCCGCCGGCGCCGCCGCCGGCATGCGCCGCCTGCCCTTTCTCGGTCGCAGTATGGCCTTCCCCACCGGCCCCTTTATCGCTGCCGCCGCCAGCGGCGCCCCCATCGTTGTCACCTTCTGCATCCGCAGCTCCTGGGCCACCTGGACCTGCGCCGCCGATGCCCCCTGGCGTATCGACCTCGGCCCCCGCCGCCAGCGCCAAGCCCGCCTTGAAGCGGTTATGCTGCGTTGGTCCCGCCGCCTCGAACTGGAAGTGCGCCGCCATCCCTACGCTTGGAATAATTATTACGACGTCTTCACCAGTCCGGAGGACGGGACGCTGTCCCGCCAAAGCCCACAGGCCTAGCGATGGTCGCTTAACCGGGCCGGATTCTGCGCGGTGAAATCTAGGGGAAAGCTAGATTGTCGAAGGCTTTCCTGGAGCACCTTCACCATCTCCGTGGATGGGACATGGTAAACGGCAAGGAGCCCCACATGTCCTCGCCATTCCCCGCATTTCTTGCCGCCTGTCTGAGTATAAGCAGCCTGCTGTTTTTGAGCGCCTGTGGTTCATCATCCGACTCGCAAACGGAGGCTGAAAAACGACTCGGATTTAAAGCCAGTCCGCAATGGCCCCAGGCCCAGGAAGATGGCACTTTGAATCAGAACGACTGGTTTGTCGTACAGCCGGTGGAGGGGCAAACTTGGATTTACCAGGCCTATGCGTATGGAGAGCAGGCGAGCAATGTCGATCTCTCGACGGTGGTGGTGGATGATGAAGCGAGTTTTGCCCATAGCTTTGGCTATCACGATGATCCAGCACTCTCGGTTGAAGTTTTATATGTCCTGCGCTCGACGGTCCTGGCATCGCAGTGGGCTGACCCGGTATGGGTCGACTCCGAAACCCAAGGGTGGCTGTATTGCGAGGCTGGCGGCCTTTATCATATTGGTGAAAGTTTTGGCGATGGCATTTTCCGTTACGGGAATCGCGGCCAATTTCTGCCCAGCAGCGGTCCACAACTGAACCAGGAATGGGATCTCTTTGTCGAGCAGCGGCCGCTGGCTGGCGGATCTCAGGAGGAAGAAACGGTGCTTTCGCGCCGTCGCTTACTGACAGAAAATGTGATTGTGACCACCCCTGCAGGGAATTTTTCCGACGCCTATCGCATTAGCATTGAAGAGGTGGTGGATACGACGGTAAGCGTACAGCGCTATGAATACTGGAGTCCCAGCCATGGCGGCCTGATTGCCGTCCAAGAAGCACCAGGAGATCCTTTAGAGCGCTGGTATCGCTTAGCGCGTATTGCTGATGGCCCTGGTTGGCACACCCCATTTGCCGTGCAGGAAGATAATAGCGAAAAAATTCCCGCTGCTCTCCACTACGTGCAATAAAGTTAAGCCGTGCGCTTCATCGGGCTCTTTACGGGTGAGACGCTGTCCCATGGGAATCCCCACGCACGACGATGGCCCGCGCCCTGGCAGCACCATCTGACCTGTATGCTATCAATATAATTTATAAGCCGGGCCAAACCCCCAGCCGCCGACTCCCCGCCAATGTCTTGCAGCAGGGGCGCATGTGGTCTCTCTTCCCTTGCCGCCGGTGCTCGGCAGGCTGCGGCGATGAGTTTGGCCGTGCCCACCATCCGTGAACCTGAGATTCTCGCCCCGGCGGGCTCGCCAGCCTGTCTGCCGGCGGCGGTGGCAGGGGGGGCGACGGCGGTCTATTTGGGGTTGCGTCATTTCAATGCCCGGGGCCGGGCGGAGAATTTCCGCAAGGCCGAATTGCCGGGCCATGTCGCCTATTTGCATCGCCATGGGCTTAAATGCTATGTCGTGCTCAATACCCTGGTGCACGAAGACGAATTGCCCAAGGCCCTGGATTTGGCCGCCCATGCCCTGGCCAGCGGGGTGGATGCGGCGATTGTCCAAGATTTGGGCCTGGCAACCCTGCTGCGGCAGCAGCTGCCGGCCTTGCCGGTGCACGCCTCTACGCAGATGACGGTGCACGATCCCTCCCAGGTGCGGGCCCTTGCCGCCTGCGGGGTATCGCGGGTGATTGTGGCGCGGGAATTGGCCCTGCCGGAGCTGCGCAACTTAAGTGCCACCGCCCACGATCTGGGCCTGGATCTTGAGCACTTTGTCCATGGCGCCCTCTGTTATGCCCTCTCGGGGCAGTGCCTCATGTCGAATTTCGCCGGCTGCCGCAGCGCTAATCGCGGCACCTGCGCCCAGAACTGTCGCTTTGTCTACCGCCAGGAAGATGGCGAATTGGATACCACCCTCAGTATGCGCGACCTCTCCCTGGTCGAGCGGGTGGGCGAATTGATGGCGGCGGGGGTGGCTTCGTTTAAGATCGAGGGCCGGCTCAAGGGGCCGGACTATGTCTACACCGTGTCCCGGGCCTACGCCGATGCGGTGGCGGCCCTGCGCGAGGGCCGCCGGCCGCCGGATGCGGGGGAGAGTTTGCGCACCGTCTTTGCCCGCCCCTTTACCAGCACCCCGCTGGACGGCGAATACGGGCCCAGCGCCCGCCTGCGCCTGGATGGCGAGGGCGAGTTGGTGGATGCGCGCCTGCGCTCCCTGCGCCGGGATACGGGGCAGGCGGTTTTGGAGGCGGCGGTGGCACCGCGGGTGGGCCAGGGCTACACCTATACCATGAATGGATTTCGTGGTGGCTTCCAAATCCGCTCGGTAAGCGCCGAGGGCAATGCCTGGCGCTGTCGCATTAGCATCGAGCGGCGGGGGCCGCCGCTACCGGCGGGCACGCCCCTGCGCTGCAATAGCGATGGCCAGCGCCTGGCCGAGACCCGTCGCGCCCTGGCCAAGGTGCCCTTGGCCAAGGACGAGCAAAGCCTCTCACCGGCCCTGGACTGCCAGCTTGCCCTGCGTCTGGGCCAGCCGGCCTGCCTGCGCTTGTCCCAAGGGGGGCAGCTCTTGGTGGAGCAGCACGCCGAAGAGGCAGTGCAGCCGGCCAGTGGCCGCGCCCTCGATGGGGCGGCGGTGGCGGCCGCCCTCGGCAGCTTTGGCGGCAGCGGCTATGCCCTGGGCAATCTGCAGCTGGAATTGGACGAGGGGGTATTCACCCCGCTCTCCCAGCTCAAGGCCCTGCGCCGCGCCGCCCTCGCCGCCCTGCCGCCGCCGGCCCAACTGCAGGCGGAGCTGCAGGCCCTGGCCCTTCCCCAGCTCAGCTATATTGCGCCGCCAACGGCGCCGCCGCGGCCCCGGCACACGGCCTTGGCGGTAGCTGTCTCCAGCCTTGAGGCCGCCGACGCTGCCCTCGCTGCCGGGGCCAGTCAGGTTTGGCTCGACGACCCCAGCCGCGATCTCTGGTCTGCCAGCGCCGACATTCCGCCGCCGCCGGGGGCCCCTGGGCAGGCCTGGCTGCGCCATCCGGCGGCGGCGGCCCTCAGCCCCCAATTGGGGCAGTGGGCGGCGGCCGGCTGGGGCGTGGTGGCCGGGCATCTGGGGGTGCTGCAGACGGCCCAGGGCCTGGGCATGGCGGCCCTGGCCGATGCCGCCTGCAATGTCTATAGCACCGCCAGCCTCAGCGCCCTGGCGCAATGGGGGGCCCAGGCGGCGGTGCTCTCCTTAGAGCTGAGCGCCCGCGAAGTGGCGCGCCTGGTCTCCCGGGCGCAAAGTCCGGCCCTGCCCGCCCTCGCCCTGGTGGTCCACGGACGGGTGCCGGCGATGCTTACCCGCCAGGACCACGGCCTTGCCCCCGGCGAGCAAACCACCATCCAGGCCATCCCCCGGGAGGGCGGGCTGCCCTATGAGATCCAGCGCGCCAGCGGCGGCTGGACCGCGATTTGGGAAGGGCGCCGCCTGGCCGCCCCCGAAGCGGCCCTGGCCACCGCTGGCCTGGTGGATTGGTGGGTACTGGAATTGGCAGACCTTGCACCGGCGGCAGTGATAGAGCTCATCAGCGCCTACGCCCAGCTGCGCGATGGCGGCATCGCCCCCGAAGTGCTTATGACCATTGCCCGCCGTCATGCCGCCCACGGCTGTTTCCCCGGCCATCTGCACCAGGGCAGCCGCGCCCTTGACCTCATGCAGCCGGCCAGTGAAGAGGAAGAATCCCATGCATCGACGTGAACTATTAAAGGGCCTGCTGGCGCTGCCCCTCATGCTTCCGGTGGCTGGTCTGCTCAGCGCCTGCGCGCCCCTGGTCAGCCCCCGCGCCCACGATCCCGGCAATGGCCGGCCCTGGCGCTGCACCCACTGCGGCCACCTCACCCGCTCCCTCGAGGACATCTCCGAGCACCGCTGCCCCCGCTGCGGCCGCCGCCGCCTGCGCAATATAAGCGAAGAGGAAATGACCGAGCGCTTAGCCCGGGCCGAAGCCGAGTAATCGCTGCTGGGCGCTTAGGCCCCGATAGGCGCGCAAGGCATGCAGAGAGGGGGAGCAATCAGTCACCCTTGGCCAAACCCTTGAACTCGGCCACTACCGTAATCATTCGTCCCAGCGCATCCAGGCGCTGGGCCGGGGTGAGGTGAGCAAAGGCGGTGTGACCATCGAAATCACCCTGCTGCGTCGCTGCCAAGGCTTTTCGAATGGCATCAGGGCTGGGCTCAGTTGCTGCCCCGTGCTCGGAAATCTGTTTAGGCGTCATGGTGCCCCCCCTGGAGCCGTTCCAGTTCAGCAATAGCCATTAAATCCTTTGGGCGTGGGGGATCTACTGCGCGTTTCATGGACAATAAACGAGGGATAGAGGCAATGCGAATATCAAGCCCTCCAATGTCTACCGTGTGCGCATCTGCCGCCAGTCGTTCATAGCTGTGTTCTTCAGTGAGAAAGACATCTGGGCACCTCTATAAACTCACCAAATAAGGCCGACTTGCTTCGCAAGTCCTTTATTCTCAATGCCGAGCTGGAGCTCGGCGCTCAATGGCGGGAAGCTAAGGAGCGAGAAAAAGGTTGGCCCGCTTCGCCGGCGCAGTTTTCCAGGGCCGAGTACAACTGCCCTCTAACAGCTCGTCATCACCACCCTTTTTCCGAAAACAGGTCTCTCGCTTAGCTATCGCTCAAGAGCCGAGACGCATAGGAGAAGAAGAGGGGCGATCCCTGGGTTGCTTTTCCGGCCGCAGGCCCTTGGCGTCTTTGCGTCTTTGCGTGAGACCATTCCCAGAGGCGAGAAAAAGACGGGAACCGAATCTGTTAGATCTGCATCTCTGGGTGCGTGGCGCACCAACCGTGCTCGGCGATCCCAGGGGGCCCTTAACTTCCCGCCATTGGCTCCCGGGGGCGAGCTTATTGAGGCGCCCATATGCTTGACAGACCATTAGTTATCGCTGCCGGGGGGCACCGGGCTAAAGTGATGGTCCAGGTCTTCGCGCAGGGGGGCGAAGGGTACGGGATTTTCCACTCCCTCGTCTTCGGCGGTGAGGGGTTGGTGTTCTCGGAGCTCCCAGCGCCAATCGGCAATGCGCTGTAAGTATACCCGCCGTTGCCGGGGATGGTTGCTTACCACCTCATAGGATTGTTCGGCAAAGGTGATGACCGCGCCATCATCGGCGCGCAGGCGCAGTCGATACCAGCCTTCCTCGGGGAAGCTCACCTTGGTAGCGATCTGTGTCGGATCATCAAAGCTGGGCATGGCCGGGGCATCAACTACCTGCCACTGCACCACGACCTGCGCCGGAGGATTGGGCAGACCGTCATCATCCACGGTGGCTGGTAAGTCCTGGGCCTGCTCAGCGATGAGAATGTCGGCAGTTGGCATCTGCACCACCGGGCCGAGATTCTCAAGGCCGCCAAAGCCGCTGACTTGGCTAAAGGTGCCCCCGGCCAGGCCGCCGCTATTATGACTGGAGAATGCGAGGCCGATCAGGGCCTGGCTCGGCATACTCAGGGTTTGACTGCCGAGTTCGATCCAGTCCTCGCCATTGTCACTCACCGAACTGGTAAAGGTATTCCCGCTGCGCTGTAGGCGTACCCAGGGCCGATTGCCGCTTCCGCTGCTGGAGGAACTACCGCCGCTGCTGCTGCGATGCTGAAAGCGGTTGCCATTGCCGTGGGAAAGTTGGGTGAGGGCATAAACGGCTCCTGGATCCAGGCTCTCGCGGATCATGACGCCCATTTTGGCCCACTGGTGCGGCGTCGGGCTACTATTGAAGGCGACGCGGGCTTTTACCTCACCATCCCCTTCCAGGGCTTGATGGAGAAAGAAGAATGAGTCTGCGCTGCCCCAGATATCACCGCTATTGATACTGACCGCATAGGTAGTGCCGCTGGCGTCGACGCTGCCGGGAGTGGAGATACCGCTGCCGATATCTTCTGCCTGCCAGAGCACTGACTGGGCTTCGGTGACGTCAATGGAGCGACTGCGGGTAATGCTATGTATGCCATCGTTGACTGTAACCTCCAGTACGTAGACCCCCAATTGATTGAAGGTGATATGGGTATTGATGGCATCTGGGGGATGGAATACCGCTGCGCCCTCTTCCGGTGACGAGATGACCGACCACGAGACCTCGGGCGATGGGCTGCCGGGGGGAGCCTGGGAGACGATACTTCCTTCAACTACCAGTCCCATGCCAGGGGCGATGGCACTCAGCGTCTGGGTTGGGCTGGTAATCTGCACGCTGGGTGGCCCATGGGTGACCAGAACTTCCGCATTCTCGCTATATACCGGGCCCTCTACGCCGTTATCAACCACCACATAATAGATGCCAGCGTCGTCATAATCTGCGGCGGCGACGGCATAGGTGGCAGTGGTGGCCCCGCTGATGGCGACGCCATCGCGGTACCACTGATAGTCGGCAGCGGGCCAGGCCTGAACGCCGACGGAAAGGCTGAGCGGATCGCCCACGATCAATTCCTGCGCTTGCGGTTGGCTGGTAATAATCGGTGCGAAAGGATCGATATCGACGGCGGCACCAAGGACTTGAAAATCGTCAATATTCCAGCCGGCATAGACCACCGAGCCATCGGTGGTGCCCATGGTAAAGCGAAGGCGTAGGGTGGTCGCGAGCTGCGAATTTTCGATGGCGTAGCTGACCGGTGTCCACCGGGTATCGATCAGCGTGGTATTGGGATTTTGCCATAGCAGCTGCCACGAACCATTGTCCAATTGATATTCAATGGAGGCGCGGTCATAGATGCCGTTCTCCACCCCCAACCAGCGTTCAAACTGCAGGCGCAGGTAGGGGTAGTCATCAATGCTAATCGCCGGCGAGGTGGCCCGCAGGGCAGTCATATTATTATCGTAGGTCCCGGCGAGGTGGTAGCCAAGGATTTGGTTGCCGATAACCGCGGTGCTGGGATTGCCGTCGACACCACTTGGTTCCCCCACTTCCCACTGGCCCTCAAGGGTCCAGCCGCTGGCATTGGCAAAGTCTGTTTGGTAGAGGGGGATGAAATGAGGAACCAAGAAGCCATTGTGGACAAGCGCTTCCTGACCATCGGGATTTCGTACTACCACATCGTAGTAGCCAACGTCGAGATCGGCGGTGGGCATGAGGGCCTGGATCCGGTCATTGCTGACAATGGTGCTGAGGGCCACAACGTCCGTGCTGCCCTGCCGGAGGAGGGCTTCGGCGCCCAGGAGAAAATCGCTGCCGGCAATATCGAAGGCTTGGGTGGCGCCGCCGGTGCCCAGATCGGGGCTATGACTGACAATGCTTGGCGCGCTGGGCCCGGAGGCGCTGAGTCCGCTCATGGCGAGGGAATAGTTTTGCGCATTGCCTTGGTCAAGGGAGCCGCTGTGCGAGACCTCGATGGTATAGGCACCGGCTGCCGCGTTGGTGATCAGCACCTGGTTGACATTATCGCGGTTATTGATTCCGGTGGTGGCGTGGGCCCCATAGAGCTCTTCGGCAAAGGCATCGTGATCATCGTTGCCCTCGGTATAGGGCATGACGAAGGGAAAATGGGATTCGCCTTCCGGTCCAATAATGCGAAGGTGAAGGTTATTGATGAGATTTGGCTGACGATTGCCGCTGGAGGTGGTTTGCCCCGGGGGGTCGTGCCAGGCCAGGGTAACGCGGATGGTGCCGCCATCGCTGTGGTAGGCGCGTTGGTGCTCTGCGCCTTCCGGCAGGGCGTCTTCAATAATCACCCGGCTACTGGGATCATTGGCATAGTGGCGGATGATTTCGGCGGCGCGCAGGGTATTCATGACCCCCCAGCCGAAGCGGTAATCAGGGCCCGGATTGCCCCGGTCATCGGCGGTATTGATAATCAGCGCGCGGGTGGTGGCGGCGCGCATATAGCGGCCGGGGAAACGTTTATTAAAATAATCGATGAGTAAAATGGCGCTGCCGGCGGCATTCGGCGAAGACATACTGGTACCGCTACTGTTGCCATAGCCACTGGCGCTATTGGGAGAGTAGAGGCCTTGGCCATTGGCGACAATATCGGGCTTAATGCGACCGTCATAGGTAGGACCGCGGCTGGAGAAACCGCTGAGGCCACCGCCGCTGGTGATATTGCCGTCGGCATTGCGTTTGACATCGCTGACCGAACCCACAGCGATGACGTTTTTCGCCACCGGCGATCCCGCGGAGAGGGTGGCAAAGCCACCGCCGCCATCATTGCCGGCGGAATAAAAGTGCAGGTACCAAGGATGGTCCCACAGCCAGGTATCGAGATTACGCGAGGTCCAGGTGTAGAGGCCCTGGTTGGAGGTGGTGGAACCGAGGGAGGTATTGCCAACCACGGAGCGCTCGGGCTGGCCTGGGTAGGCCATACCAAAATTATAGATATGGGAAGAGTTCTGCTGAATCAGCGAGCGAATCCAGGTTGCTGGCGCCATGCCCATGGCTCGTTCGACGTAGCCATGGGCGGCAATGGTCCCAGCGACATGGGTCATGTGCGAGCGCGAGCCGCCATCGTTGACCTGGGTGACGACAATGCGCGAAGTGCCGTCTGGCAGGAAGAATTCGGGATGCTCGTAAATGGTGCCGTGATCATTGACATTGACCCATAAACCGGAGCCATCGACATCGCTGGAATAGCTGCCGTCAAAGTTGGCACTCCGGCGTAGGCGATCGGCGGCGGTGGATTCCGCGGCGTCGTCATTGAGGGTCATGCTGTAAACCGGGTGGCCGTCCTCAAAGCCGCGGAGGGTGTAGCCGCGGCCGCCGTCGTCGATGCCGGTGAAGGGGATACCAAGGTCTTGGGCATGCAGCAGCAGGAGATGATCGCGCAGTTCCTCAATCGCGGCATAGGCCTCCCCAAGGCCGCGCAATTGCTCTGGGCTGAGGGCCTGGCGGCCGCGCTTATCGTCTTTAATCATCGCCAGGCTGGGACGGTCAAGGAGATCGGCCTGCGGATAGCGGGCGCGCAGTCGTTGCAAGGTGTTCTGCATCTGCGGTGCCGCAATCCGAGCCGCCAGGGCATCGAGATTGGGGGCGGGAAAGCGGCGGGCAACAATGGCGGCGATATCCGGGCCGGGTTTGACCGCGATATCTTCTTGCGGCGCAGCGCCGGGACTGCCCTCGTTAGCGGTGGAAGGGTCTGAGTTGTCGGAAAGCCTTGGTGCCAGGGTGGGGAGGGGGGGGATTGGTGGCGCTGCTGACTGCTGCGGCTCGCTGCTGGCCGAGGAATGATCGCGACCCGCTGCCACCGACAATGAGCCGTCGGGCTCGTTGACCGCCGCCGGAGACGGCGTACCCGGCCTATCTAACCCAGTAAGCGGCTGCTGGGACTGTGGCCCCAGCGCTGCATGCGCATCCTGGTTGTCGGTGCGAGAAGAATGATCACGGTCAGCCCACAGGCCCGGACCAGCCAGTAGAGCCCACACCAATAGCCCAGCGGCAAGGGCCGTAATCGCGAAGCAGACCCGGAAACGACGGGAGGCCATGGCAATCTCCTACTGCTACCATCCACCCACAGGTCAGCTAGCCGAGACCTTAAGGTCCCCTGGCCCCCTAGGGAGTGCAACATACCTATGCTCTCCCCCCCCGAAATGTTGGCAAGACCCACGCTAAAGAATTCCCCCACTCTGTGTGCCATTCCAAATAGGGACAG
>REDX01000040.1 GCA_007695355.1 Planctomycetota bacterium | reverse complement strand
CCTCAGGGGCGCACGATCCAGTTGGTCGTGCTCGCTTCGCGCCCTTCGTCGTTCCCCTGGTTTGGGGAGGGGTTGGGTTACCGCGTGCCTGTAAGTCCTTGTGGGACAAGGGCCGCGGAGCCCCTTTGCGTGATTACTAAAATAGTTGGCTGGTAGAACCCACCCACACTGTTGTTCAATACGTTAACCCCTTGTCAAAAAGCTGCTTGCATCAATCTCGGCGGATCTGGCGATTACCCCTGTGTATCCCTTCCCCTCCCCTTACCGGAGTCTTGGTAAGTCTAATGGCTCGGCATGGGAAATCCAGCGCGCAAAGCCGTGGACGGTGTGGGCAATGAGGGTGTCCACCCCGGGGCGCTGGCCACTGCCATAAAGCCAGGCCTTCCAGCGCTCATTGAGTTGCCGCCAGCCGGCCTGGGTGAGCTGCCAGCGGCCATCGGGCCCGGGCTCTTCAAACCACTCCTGATGGCGCTGGCGGATAAGGCGCAGGCAGAAGCGGTCGGCGATGAGGGGGCGCAGGGGCTCCATGAGGTCAAGGGCCAGGGATGGCCGACCATCATCGTCGGCGTGCAGCATGCCCGCCGCGCTATCCAGGCCGCAGTCCAGCAGGTGAAGGGTGGTGCGGTGGGCAAGGCGGGCGTAGCACAGATCCAGCAAGAGATTGGTGGGATCGGCCAGGGCGCGGGCCCTGCGACGAAAGTCGCTCTGGGCAATGAGGGGTGGCCAGGATCCAAAATAGACGCGGGCGGCTTGCCCCTCTAGGCCGCGCAGGCTTTCCATGCTGCGCGCCTCGGGCAAGGATTGGCGGCAGGCGCGCAGGCGGCGCAGGGCGGTGGTATAGCGTTCGCCCCAGCTGGCTTCACGGGCCAGGGGGGTGTCGCGCTCCCAGGCGATATCGGGGTGGTCGTGGTACAGTCTCAGGAGGGCTAATTGGTTGCCAATCTTGCGATCTATGATCATCCGCACGGTGTCCACGCACCACTGGGGATCCCGCTGGGCGCGGTAGAGGGTGCGGCGCAAATGCAGCTGCTCGCTGCGCGGGCTGGCATAGTGGGTGACCAGGGCCGCAATGCGGGCGCCAGAGGAGATCACCACATCCAGGCGATGTTCCCAGCATTCGGCCAAGGCATCAAAACTGGCACCGTTCCAGCGCGCCAGGTGAACGATGCCGTCTGTGGGCTGGCTGGTGATGGCCTGGGGCGGTTGTGGTTCGCCGCGGGTGGTGTGGTAGCGTAGATGGGCTGGCTGTTCGGCATCGGTTTGCGGGGGCTGAAAGAGCAGCATGCCCGGGCGCTGGGCGGCGCAGTCGATCATGGTTGGGCTCCTTTGGCTCGACGGTTAAATGAAAATAATGGTGTCAGCATCGATATGTAAGGGATCGTAGACGCCAATATTGCGCACCGCTTCGTTGTAGGGCCGAGAGAGCCGGTAGAGGATCACCCAGTCAACCTCGCAGTCGATGGTCTCTTCTACCATGGCCCACATGTGTTCGACTTCCGGGCCGGTTAGGAAGCATTCGAAGACCGAGTACTGTACCGGCTCCCCCCAGTCTTTGAGGTTTTTATGGATTGCGCGTAGGCGCCCTGCTTCGCGGACATCATAGGCCACCAAATAGGTGTGGCGGGTGGAGTGATCGAAGACGATGTGCGGGCGCGCCGGAAAGGTGCGCAGGTCGGGTGGCAGGTGCTGCTCGTGAGCAGGGCTGGCACCAGCACCTGGGTGATCGTGGTTAGGGCGCACACCGTGATGGCGATGGGGGAGATGGCCCGGGGCTTGGGGGTCACTCATGATTAGGTCCGCAGATGATGGGGTTTGAAGCGGGCGGGGTCGCCCTGGCGCAGCGCTTCGGCAAGACTGAGGATCTGTTGGTGCAGATCGTGGCGCAGGCCATTACTGGCCGCGTCGCCATCTTCATGGGTGAGCCGCCGTTCCAGGGCGGTGAGGTAGATGCGGAACCCCTCATCGCTGAGTCGTGGCAGGGGTTCATGGTGATCGGTGGTGGTCGCATCTAAGACGGCGGGCGCGTCATCGGCATCGTCTAGATCGTCAGGATTGCGCTGGCTGGGGCCGGCCTGATCGGTGGTAAAATGTTCTGGCCGGAGGCGACGGTGGCTGACTTCATCAAGGATGACGCGATCCACCAACAGGGGCCGAAAGGGCTCGGCCATGTCCAGGGCCAGGGCGGGGGTGCCGGCTCGCTGAACATGCAGCATGCCCAGCCAGGCATCCATGCCCAGGGCTTCACACTGGGCGTGGGCATCGCCAACAAGAATGGTGTAACCGAGGGATAAAAGTACATTGAGGGGATCTTTGGGCGGGCGGCGATTGCGCCCATGCCAGGGAAAGGCATCGCCACAGCAGGCTGCCCAGCGTTCGAAGTAGATGCGGGCGGCAGTGCCTTCGAGCCCTAACAGGCGCTCGCTGTTGTCGGCGCTGAGGGCATCCTGGCGCAGGGCATCTAGGCGTTGTAGGCAGTCTTCATCCTGCAATTCAGGCCGTGAGCGCCAAGCGCGTAGGAGCACCGCCCGCTGGTTAGCGATCTTGGTAGCGATAAGCGCCTGGGCGATGACCAGGGCCTGTGGACTGTTTTCCCAGGCATATTGCTGACGCCGCATGCCAATACCGGCGCTGGGATTATGGATGAGGCGGGCGCGTAGGCGCCCGCGGCGCGAGAAGTACACCAGTTCCTTGCCGCGCCGGGAGAGTAAATGGATGGCTTGGGTGGTCACCTGCACCTTGCCATAGCAGTGTACCCGATCCACGCCCACCAGGGGCAGTTCACGGCGCAGGCCATCGGGGGTAAGAAAGCGCAGGTGTTCACCGCGGGCTTCGATGAGGGTGCCTTGGGTGTGGGCAACGATGGTACTCATGGGAGAGGTCCTCGCAGCAGGGGCCGGAGTAGGTTCAGGCAGCGTTCATAGCTGGCGGCCAGGTTCTGTTCGTTTATCTGCCCTTTTTGCTCAACGAGATTAGCACCGTGGGCAATACGGTTACGGGCCTGAAAAAGATATTTCCATTCCTGACGCTGTTTTTTATCAAGGGTATCGCTGAATCGGCGACCGGCCTCTTGCATGGCTTCAAAGGAGTCTACCGGCTCCGGGCAGGACAGTGCGGTGGCGGCCTCGGCAAGGGCCAAGATGGCTAGGCCATACTGATGGCGCTGGGCACGCATGTCGGCCAGGGCTACCAGTCTGTGGGCCAGGCTGGGTTGATTGAGGTGGCGGTGAAAGCGGGCGAGGGCGTCAATGAGGAGGGGCTGCCAGGGTTGGCGTGTTTCACCTTCCAGGGCTTTGAGGCTATTGGCGAGGCGCCTGAGTTGTCCGTCAAGTTTGCCAAAGGCATTGCCGTGTAATGTGATCGAGAGGGCGCGCAGGGTTTTGGCTATTGCTGGGTAATCGGCACTGATGGCGCTGGCCAGTGGTACGGCATCCAGGCTTTGT
>REDX01000042.1 GCA_007695355.1 Planctomycetota bacterium | reverse complement strand
GTGCTCGAGTTGTGTCTGGTGTTCATACGTGGGCCCTTCCGAAGTGGTTACCAGTCTCGTATCAGATTGGGGGGTTGCAGTGGGTGATGGTGCTCAATGGCGGTGCGACCCCTTAGTCGCCATCTATAGTTGGCTGTCTGGAGTTGCAGTGGGTGATGGTGCTCAATGGCGGTGCGACAAAACCTAGCAAGGTATCTACTCGGCATCACCTTGTTGCAGCGGGCAAAGTGACTGGGTGCATCGCATTATTAGAGGTGCCGTGAGGGCGAGGGGAATTACGACAGCGATCCCGGCCCCTGACGATGAGCATCCACCTGTTGGGCGTAGTGATCGACCATTTCACGCCGGCGATGGTGGGTAACCACCATGATTTCTTCGGTGGCCGCACCGGCTAGCCGGGCTTGGGTGACATAACCGATGCGCAAAGAATGGGCGCCCCAATTGCGCACATCCACATACTGGCCAAGAATGCGTCGGACACTGTCTGACGATAGCGACGCGGCACGCAGGGTGCCGTGCTTGGTCATGCCCCGAAAGAGGGGGCCACTGCCCAGGCCTGATGCCTGACACCAGGCCTGCCAGGCAGCGATGGGGCATAGTGCCTGATGCTCGCTGGGCCACAGGGGTTTATCGCGGCCTTGGGCAAACTGATCGGTTTTGGAGTGGCGGATGTGCAGGAGCCAGCCACTGGGGCCACGGTGCAGATCCTCCACCTGCAGCGCGCACAACTCGCTCACCCGCAGGGCTGCATGCCAGCCCAACAACAGCATCGCCCGATCGCGCAAGGCCACCAAATCTTTCCCTCGCGAATCAATGGTCGCTAAGGCGGCGGTCAGGTCCTCGAGAAGGAGTCCGGATTTCTGGTCCACCGGGGCGGCTAAATGACGATGCAGGCCATCAAACCACTCGCGCCACACGGTATAGGAACTGGGCCGCTCGATGCCCTCGGTGGCCCAAGCCTTAGCGATGGCGGCGTGATATTGGCAGATGGTATTCCAGCCCACGCCAGGTTGTTGGCCGCGGGACAAGGGTTTCGGCTTGCGGGCCCGCCGCAGTTTCTGCAAATAGCGAATCCGCGGATAGGCCAGGCCGTAGAGGAAATCCCTTAGTCCGACAATGTCTGACCACTCGGCGCCGGCATCCTCGCAATAGGCGAAATAATGGCGCAGGCAGGCGGCATAGGAATCAGTGGTATTCTCTGCACGATTATGGGACCAGCGGGCAATCCAGCGGGCGATCTGCTGGGCATGCTCTGGATGCGGATCGCGCCAGCGCTGCTGGCCGCCGTCGTCAATCTGCGAGCTTGATGGATCCCACACCGGTTCAGGAAGGTCCTCGGCAATGGCGTGCGCCGCAATCAGCTGCAAGCGCGCTTCATCCGCTAAACGGGGCACAGCCATGGCATTCTCACCGGGGGGCATTAGGGGCCAGAACGGGCTTTACCCTAATGCTGAGGGACAACTGTCAATATCGGATAATTTTCCATTATGTGGAATTGATAAAGGGCAGGCCGGGTCGCTGCCCTGTCGCAGTCGCAGCACATCTGGGGATAGAGGAGATTCCTCCGTCCAATGGCATCTGATCCCTTGCGGCGGCATTTTCGCCATAGACTCAGTAATGGCAAGCGGGACCGGAATAGGTGGTACACTCAGCGCGATTATGGAGCCGCCGGTCAATCTGCTCGGCATGGGCGCGCCTCATTGGCCAGTCCCTGAATCAGGGTTCCTCGATAATAATAGGTCGACATAGACACAGCATCGTATTGACTCTCATATATTTTGATTAGATTGAGCCCATGGCCAACCAAGATCCTCATGCCAAGCAGTTGCTGACCCGTTACCCAACGGATACCGTGATGCTCTTCGCGCCTGATCTTATTAATGAACACGGCCAGCCTCAGGCCATTGAGGCCGTCAGCACTGAAATATTTAACCCTGACCCGGAAGGCAAGTCAGGGTTTTTAGATGTAGCCTTGAAATGCACATTTGCCGATGGTAACCAGAGCATCCTGCTGCTGGTTGAACACTGGTCGAAGCTGCGGGCTGTAGATCATCGTAGAACCTGCCGCTATCTTACCGAACTCTTGTGTCGACATCCCCAGGCAGTTGTATTACCCATCCTGCTGATTACTGACCCAGCGCTGAGTGGAACCTCAGATCGGTTCGCCTATGCTATTAGCGGTGAAACGGTTGTAGATATCCGCTTCCGTTTGGCCCAGGTGAATCGCGACTGGCGCGAGCAACTCACCATTCGCCAAAACATTGTTGCCATCGTCTTATGGGTCGTCGCCGATATCGGCGATCCCGTGGAACGCTGCATTGAGTCCATTCGCCACCTCAAAGCCATTCAAGCAATATGGCCAAGCGATGAAATTGCCGCGCTTATTGCACATATGGAACAATTTGCTAGGCTAAACCCCCAACAAGCGGAACGTTTCCGCTGCCGCCTTCGGGAGGATCCTGAGATGACAAGCGTTGTCGACCTACTCAAAGAAGACTTCCGTGCCGAAGGTAAGGCCGAAGGTAAGGCCGAGGGTAAGGCCGAGGGCGAGATCCACGCTCTCCTGTCACTGGTAGCTGATGGCGATCTGAGCGTCGATAAGGCCCGCAGCCGTTTGACCCGCTGGCTCGCCGAAGGCGAAATTCCCCAGCGCATGCACGACGAGGCCCAAGCCAAGCTACAGAAGGCCTAGAACGACCCCGGAAAAATCAGCGTCGAGAAAAACGCGAAAACCATGAAAAGGCCCCGGGAGGCATTATCCCCCGTGACCGTCATCGTTTACGCACGGCCATGACGCGACATTCCCAAGGCTTAGTGTTTTGGACCGCGAAGGGAATCCGACCGAGAATCTGACCTGAGGTGCGGAAGGCACTCCTCGGCCCAGATGACCGGGAAGATGGACCAGAACTACTGGAGTTCCCTCTGCGGGCTGGGGCGTGGCAGCATGGGAATAGGGACTGCGGTCCGAGAAACACGACCCACATGAGGCACAAGGCCCCAAAAGCGGAGCGGCTTCACACTAGGCATCTTCGGTAGGCCAAGCATTCCTCTCTCCCTTCGGTTGTCAGAAAAACACAAATAAATGGGAAGACGTGTTTTTCATACCCCGGCAACGCAGGGCACCGTGCAAGAAACAATCGCACCGCCGCCTAAGCCCCCTGTACTTCGTGCTACGGCCGGGTGCTCATCGCTGCTAATCGATCCGGCCTGGGGCCAAATGGAAGGCATCTGCCATGCGCTCACATTCAGCAGAGGATACCTGATAATGGCGGGCGAGTTTGCGCCACTGGGCAACCGACAACCGCATGTCGCTCATAATTTTTCGTGCTTCGTCATGGGAAATACGAAAGGCCTCAGCAACTGACAGGGCAAGGTCCAGATCGATGGCGTTTTCCGCCTCGCTGACATTCAGTGAGAGGGCCGTTGCCCCGGGCAAAGGATTGATGTCGTAGGCCGGGGCCAGCAGCCAGCCCTTGCCAGGTCGCAAAAGAAAGG